>JAITBS010000336.1 GCA_031283515.1 Planctomycetaceae bacterium | reverse complement strand
ATTACCCCATTTTTTATTTCTCTTTTTTCTTCCGAATAAACATGGGCAATAACTCTTCGGTAAAACTATAATTTTGGCTGGCTTCAGATAAATCCGGTTCGGCAACCGCGTTTTGAATCAGATTATCAGGATATAGAGAAACAATTGCCTGTTCTTTGGGTAAAAGATTGAGAAGTGTTGAATCATTTGTTAAAAATCCCCCATCTGCCTGATAAATTCCCTGACCAATCTCATAAGCGGTCATTGGTTCCTGATTTTGTTGTTTGGATTTCAACTTTTCCTCGAAAAACGAATCAAAATTAAAATCCTCCCCAAGTAATTCCACTGCTATCGGCGAAATCTCCGAATGAACCGTATTAACGTCTTCCTCTTGATTGAGATTATCGAACATCATTTCCGATTGCGAAAGCAATTGGTCGTTTGAACCCGTTGGGGCAATAATTTTAGTAAGAATTTCATTGTCGTCCTGTTCCAATAAATCCCGTTCATTCTCCTTTGTCATTTGGTTCCTCAGGTCTTCAACACTACCGTCTTGCTCAATTTGCAGCGAAAGATCCATAGGAATAATCGGCGGGTCCTCATTGACCATTTCATCAAGAATTTCATCAATCTTAAATGTTTCCGACAATCTATTTTTATCATTGAATACACTTAGCGGCTTGTTTTCCGGATTTTCCGGTTGAGACTGATCGGGAAGAAATCGCTGTTCCGACTCGGAACTCACTCCCGAAATTTCAGGAGGTTCGGAAGTTACAGAGGAAGGAACCGGTTCCGTATTCAATTCGGAATTCGGTACGGTAACAATACTTTCTTCATTCTGAACTTGTTTGGCATCCGTTTCAGTATTGAACGTTTTTGGGGAATCGGTCTCATCCAGAGAAGGATCATATAATTTCACAACAGTGTCTTGCGGTATTTCCTTAGTTTCGTTATCGTTTTCCTTATCAAGAATGCTTTTTTCCCAAAGTTGCCGCTTATACAATTCACGCAAAGCCAACGAAATAAGAAATCCTATTGCAATAGGAATCAATATAAAAAAACAGAAAATAAAAAGAAGAAAAAAAAACACGGTATTTAGTGGTCGTTTTTTGTAGGACCAATGTTGCTCTTCAAGGTAAAAAATCTCACAAAATATCTGTAAAGTTACGAATAAGTTACAACAAGAATGAAATAGATTATTCCAACGGCGGCATTTCAAAACAGGCAATATTGCTATGCGATTGACCGAAATTTTTTGTACCGGTTGTATCGTGAAATTCCGCAGTGAGCCGCCAGTAAATATAACGATATTTGCGAATATCGAGTTGGACGCTTTGCATCAACTCAACAAACTTGGCAAACGGAATATCAACACGACGTTCCGGCGGTTCCGTAAATGTACAAAGTTCGGCAGGTATTGTATGATATTTCCGCTTGTCAACAGAAAACTCCAACATATACCGAATCGTTTTGCGGGTTGTCTCAAATTCCCAACCAAGCGCAAATGTATGCGTATTGTTCTTATCAAGCGAAAATCCAACCCGTAAATTTTTAGGTGCCGGTATGTCGTCCATACTAATAGTAAAGTGTCTGAGTTCAGAAGTAAATTTGAAAAAATTAAGATAAAAATTATAATCCCAATGATTCTCTCAAAAAAGTAGGAAATCATTCAATATGATGAATAAATGTTCTGATTCTTTCAGTTGGGAGTAATCATTAAATGGGTATCTCTAAAAAACCTCATCAAAAAATTATATGCGTTAACCCTCATTTTTCAATAAACAAAAAATAAACAAAACTAAATTTTTAGAGGTTCTAAATTTATATTCTCATGCCTGGTGCATGGTGTTAAATGTTTGTTTTTCAGGTCAGGCTCAGCAGAAACTCAAAATTTACAGGGTTTCTTGAACAAATCAAGACTTCGAGTAAAATATTTAGCATGGAAAATAAAACTGAAGAAAAACAAGAGCAATCCGAACCAACACGTCCGGGAAATATTTACGATGTTTTCGTCAAAAATATTTTCAGACGAGTATTGATATTCGTCGATTTTTTGCTGAACTATGCCGATCCTAACTTTGTTAGTAAAATAGATTTAGAAAAAATTTCCCCTGCGTCAACACATTACGTTGGAATGAAGGGAGACGAACGGATTTTGGATTTAGTTTTTTCCTGTCCGCTCAAAAATCAGATCGATGCCAAAGTAATGATCGTGTTTGAACACGCGGGAAATACATTCGATGATATACCGGTTCGCCTGCTTTGTTATGCAACCTCGATTTGGTGGTCAGAACTTAAAGATGGTAAAAAAATTCTATCAGTAATTTATTTTATTGTCGTGCGCACCGGAACACAACCACATCACGGTCCGTATCCCAAAGTAAGCGATTGGTTGACAAAAGACGAAAATGGTCAACTGATGGGTTTTGTACCGGAAATTCACTATTATGTGGTGGATTTACCGGCATTCGATGGAGATTGTTTATGCGGCGGACCGGAATTACGAGCGGCAATAGGTATTTTGAAAAATATGACGGAAGGAAATGAAGACGAGTTTGCCCAAGCCATGTTGCCGATTGCGGAAATTGACGATGCTCGGCAACAGATTATGATAACAAGAGATATTCTTGAATTTGTTGCCAAAGCTTTCACCGCCCATCATAAACGGTTGGAGGCTAAAATGGTTCATCAAGCACTAAAATCTATTTTCAACGAAAGGACAGAAAACATGGCTACAACAATTTTTGATGAAATCAGAGCTGAAGGCGAAGCTAGAGGCGAAGCTAGAGGCAGAGCTGAAGGCGAAGCTAGAGGCGAAGCTAGGGGGAGAGCAAGAGCTGGTCAAGATATAGTTTTAACGGCTTTGCGTAAAAAATTTACAAAAATTCCTAAACGTATTGAAACATCAATTCGCGGAATGTCAGACCCTATCGCTTTAGAGTCATTGATCACTGATGTCATTGAGAGCCGGACTTTGGACGAATTTGAAAATGCTTTGAGATGAAAATTTTCAATGTTTAAGGTACGGAAAACATGGCTACAACAATTTTTGATGAAATCAGAGCTGAGGGCGAGGCTAGAGGCGAAGTTAGAGGCAGAGTAAGAGCTGGTCAAGATATAGTTTTAACGGCTTTGCGTAAAAAATTTACAAAAATTCCTAAACATATTGAAGAATCAATTCGCGGAATGTCAGACTCGATTGTATTGGAGTCTTTGATTTCCGATGTCATTGAGAGCCGGACTTTGGACGAATTTGAGAATGTTTTAATGTAACCATCCTGAATATCTTTTGTACGGTGGTTGTTTAACATATTTACAATCAACCGTTTCCCACTTATTCCATTATTCCTTATTCATTGTTTTTAGTGAGCATTGTTATTGAGGAGTGAATACACGGTTAGGGCGGCTCAATCAACGAGGAGTTTTTAATTTGCTTGTGAAGCTATCCGTTATCAACTAGAAATCCCGATCTGTAACAAAAATGATTACGCCCCGAACACTCAAAGGTTTCCGAGATTTTTTGCCGGAGGTGATGTTGCCTCGTGAAAATCTGATCGAAACGGCAACGAAAATTTTTCGGTCTTACGGTTTTAGTCCGATTGACACACCTGCGTTGGAATATCTTGAGATATTGCAGGGCAAGGGCAGTGACGAAACGGATAAGCAGTTATACAAATTCAAGGATCATGGCGGACGTGATGTTGGTCTTCGTTTTGATTTAACGGTTCCGTTGGCGCGTTACACCGCTCAACATTTTGCGGAACTTCCGATGCCGTTCAAGCGGTATCATTTCGGTAAAGTCTGGCGCGGCGAAAACACTCAGGCGGGACGTTATCGGGAATTTACGCAATGTGATTTTGATACTATTGGAACAAAAAGTTTTGTTTCGGATATTGAAACGGCATTGATGATCAATGATCTGATGGAACGGATTGATTTCAAAACGAAAAAGCCGTTTACTCGGTTCAAAATCCGTGTCAATAATCGAAAAGTGCTAAACGGGTTACTCGATAAACATGGTATTTCGGACAAAACAACACCTATTTTACGGGCGTTGGATAAAATCGGTAAAATCGGCAAAGAAGCTGTTTTTAATGAGATGATCGGAACTGATTCTGTAACTGAAAAACAAGCCGCTGCTGTTCTTGAACTTACGGAATTACGGGGTTCAAACGAATCTATTTTGAAATCGTTGCAGCAAATACTTTCCGGAAACGTTCTTGGCGAAAAAGGTGTTACGGAATTATTGGAGTTATTTCAATCGGTGTTGTCTTTTGGAATTTCGCCGGACAGGATTATTATTGATGTTTCGATTGCGCGTGGGTTGGATTATTACACCGGAACAATTTATGAAACATTTCTTGATGATTTACCGGAGATTGGCAGTGTTTGCAGCGGCGGTCGTTACGACAATTTAGCCGAACTTTATACGAAACAGGAATTACCGGGAGTTGGGGCTTCGCTTGGTTTGGATCGGCTTCTTACTGCGATGGAGGAACTCGGTATGATTGAAAAAGTTTCAACACCGATTGAAGTATTCCTGCCCTATTTTGCGGAAGATCATCTTGCGGATTATTTGAAATTTGCTACAGAATTACGGAGTCAAGGAATTGGGGTTGAACTTTATCCTGAAACGAAAAAACTTGGTCAGCAATTAAAATATGCCGATAAAAGAGGTTATCGTTTTGCGGTCATTATTGGCGAAGACGAATTTCGGCAACATAAATGTCAGGTGAAAGATTTGCGAACCGGTAAATCCGTCGAATGTTTACAGGAGGAATGTATTAACTTCATTTCGTTACATTAACAAGTTGTTTGTTTCATTAACATTTTACTTTAACCTTTACTTTTATTTTCAACGTTACTTTAACAGTACATTATTAGGAGAATCTCAATTATGACAATGATTTTTATTATTGGCGGATTATTTTTAGTTGCGGTTATTGTTTTTCTTTGGATCATTGGAATTTACAATGGACTGATTACCAAGCGAAACCGATACAAAAATGCTTTTGCACAAATTGATGTGCAATTAAAGCGGCGTTACGATTTAATTCCGAATCTTGTTGAGACGGTGAAGGGTTATCTCAAACACGAACGCGAGACGCTTGAAGCGGTGATTAACGCACGAAATCAGGCACAAGGAGCGGCGGGACAAGCGGCGGCGAATCCAAGTGATCCGCAAGCGATGCAAAAGTTGAACCGTGCGGAAGGAGAATTGACTGGGGCATTGAGTCGGCTCATGGTTCTTGTCGAACAATATCCTGATTTGAAGGCAAATCAAAATATGCTTGCGTTACAAGAAGAATTGACTTCGACGGAAAACAAAGTCGCATTTTCACGTCAGGCGTACAACGATTCTGTCATGGATTACAACACGAGCCGTGAAATTTTCCCATCGAATTTTGTTTCGGGAATGTTCAACTTCGGAGCCGCGACTCCGTTTGAAGTCGAAAACGAATCCGAACGCCAAGCCCCAAAAGTTACATTTTAACCCGATGGTAAACCGAAAGGAATTTTAATATGGACAGTAATTCAATGCCGTATGAAATTCAAGAAGTCGTCATGGTGATAAAAAACACGGTGAATTGCGAGAAGATTTATTTATTTGGTTCGTATGCGTACGGAAATCCGAGTGATGCGAGTGATTTTGATATTTATGTGGTATTAGCGAATGACTCTATTCGTCCGTTGGATGCCAGACGAAGAATATACAAAAACTTATTGGCGAATAAACTAAACAAATCTGTCGATATTCTTGCTTGTTACACACGTGATTTTAAGTCGTTAAGTAAATTGCCTTCACTCGAAAGGAAAATTGTTCGCGAAGGAATTTTAATTTATGAACAAAAATGATCTCGCCAAAGAACATTAAAACAACAGGAGAAAAAATATGGGTGGTTTTTACAATTCTTTTCATGTTTGGCGAAAAACGCAAGCGGAAGTTTGCGAGTTGATCAAATCATTGAAATTGAAAGGTGATGACAGAGGAAAATGTATTATTGCGCCGGAAGCGAATCAATGGACGGCGGTTTTGTGGAAATAGATCGGGCAACTGAAGAAATTACAGTATTGTCGGCAATTCCGTATGAAGAAATTCCTTTCAAACGAATTATGGCATTCGAACGATTTTATCAACAACTTACACCGGAGCTAGCATGTTTAAGCTCTGGAAATTACGATGAAGCCGAAATTCTGAAATGGATGGAATAATTTAAAAATTGTTGCGATTTACGTTTTAACTGAGAGTAAACCCAAAGGTACAGTAATAGAAATGGTCAATTCCTGCCTAATTTATTTCTTAAAAAGATTCAATTAAAATACGAGGTTAAAATGTCTCTTGAAATTATTCGTGGAACAATAAAAAATGATGTTGCGGTTTCGCAGTTAATTGATAGTATTGGTACTGATATTTCCGGTACAATTTATTTTGGATATCCAATCCTTATTTCCAATGATATTAGTCAGGCGGTTGATGCGTTGCTTTTATCGGAAAAATATGGATTGATTGTGTTTTCTTTTGAGTCATCTTCTAATGTTGCAGAAATTAAAGCGAGACAAGATGAGATTGCTTTTGCGTTGGAAGCGTATCTTATGAAAAGTGATTTACTTCGTCAAGGACGTAAACTTGTTATCAAACCTGTTGTCATTTCATTTTTTCCATCCGATGATAATGTTCCGGAATATAAATCTGAAGAGGAGTATTTTTTCGCTGGACCCGGAACAATATTAAATTTGATTAAAAAAGAAGTTTGCCAACCAATCTCTAATGAATATTTTATTAAACTGTCCGCCGTTATTCAGAGAGTACAAAATTTGAAACCGAATAAAAAACGGCGTAACGTAAAAATATCAAATTCTAAAGGAACGATACTCAAAAGTCTTGAAAAAGAAATTGCCAATTTAGACCGATGGCAAAAAACTGCCGCCATTGAAACGTGCGAAGGTCCGCAACGTATTAGAGGGTTAGCCGGATCGGGTAAAACGGTTGTTCTTGCATTAAAAGCCGCTTATCTTCATACACAACATCCGGACTGGGATATTGCCGTAACTTTTTATACCCGATCACTTCGACAACAGTTTCGGGATTTAATTGAACGTTTCACTTATGAGCAGTCTGGTGAA
Organism: Planctomycetaceae bacterium; assembly: GCA_031283515.1. GTDB lineage: Bacteria > Planctomycetota > Planctomycetia > Pirellulales > Thermoguttaceae > WRKP01. The sequence goes on along the minus strand of JAITBS010000336.1, from coordinate 2,215 downwards.
AAACCGGATTGGAATAAGGTTCATATAATGCACGCTTGGGGATCAACGAAAGAGTCGGGGATCTACTCAACAATCGCCGAATCGCTCAATGTCATACCGCATGATTTTACAGTTGCAAATAATCGATACGGAAAGGATGCTTTTTCGGGTATATGCCGTGAACTTCTTGCTGTTGTGAAAAATCAAAACAAAAAGGAGTTGTTTGATGTTGTGCTTATTGATGAAGCACAGGATCTACCGATAAGTTTCATGCGTTTAATATATTATACCACCAAATCCCCTAAACGAATTGTGTGGGCGTATGATGAATTACAAAACCTGTATAATACTTTTATACCTTCCGTTGAGGAATTGTTTGGTAAAAATAAAGACGGTAATCCTTGCGTTTCATTTCATAATTCTATTGGTTTGGTAAGACAAGATATTGCCCTTCCTATTTGTTATAGAAATACGCCGTGGGCACTTACTATTGCTCATGCTTTTGGTTTCGGAATATACCGTAAACAAGGTATTGTACAATTTTTTGATACACCGGCATTATGGGAAGATGTTGGTTACGAAGTTCTTTCAGGTGATTTGAATTTTTCTAATAACGTTACTCTTAAACGCAGTTCCGAATCGTATCCTGAATATTTTAGAAATGAATCGCTCATTTCACCGGAAGACGCAATTCGGATTTTTTCTTTCAACTCTGAAAAAGAACAGTATGAATGGGTGGCAGAGCAGATTTTGCAAAATATTGAAAAGGATGAACTTGATCCGGATGATATCCTTGTTATCTTTCCCAATACCAATACTTATAAAAGTGAATTTACATTGTTTCGTGAATCCTTGTTGCAACGCGGGTTAAATTCTCATTTGGCTGGTATAACGTCAAATCTTGATACATTTATCGTACCAGGATCAATAACCGTTTCAGGAATAAATCGGGCAAAAGGGAATGAAGTGCCAATGGTTTACGTAATGAATGCAAACTGGTGTGCATTAGGAACTGAAATGATCAAGTTACGAAATATTCTTTTTACGGCAATTACAAGATCGAGAGCATGGGTACGTATTTGTGGAACAGGCACTGGAATAGAAATACTTAAACATGAATTCGATTCTGTTGTTAAAAATAATTATTCGCTTACTTTTACTGTTCCTAGCGAGGAAGAATTGCGGCGGATTCGACGAGTTAACCGAGACAGAACTCCCGACGAGCAAAAGGAAATTAAGCAAGCGAGCGAGAAAATCAAAGAACTAAATAATTTGGTACGTAAAGGCGTACTAAATCCTGAAACTATGCCGGAATTTCAAGAACTAATTAAATCTGTAGAATTAGTAAATAAATTTTGAGAGGATAACAATGTTTTCGAATCATGAACGCCGAACTCCTATTCGATTGAAAAATCAGATATTTAATGGTCTTAGAATTCTTCAAGATCAAGGATTGATTTATACATATAATCCACCTATTTGTGCAGAAAAGGGAACATCATTTTATCTTACTTATCCGAATCACCAATCAGGAACTAGTTTTTCAAATCGCCCATACGGAACAATAGATAACTATCTGTCTTTTTTACAACGTGGAGAATATTTGTGCCTATTTTCAGATGCTTCAATTTTACAAACTTATTATGAATTTGACGGCAATAAGTTATGGAAACATCGTCTGACATGGTGTCCTTGTCCTTTTTCTATGAAACTTAATGAAACAAATGATATTCCTCCGCTTGATTGGATTGATTCATTAGAGGAGAGATGGAAAAAACATTTAGTAATGCGTAGTCCTATCCGATTTGATTTTGACGCTCAACCACATCACGATCCGGCGAATCATCCGGCGTCTCATTTACACTTTAACGATAAATCGTGTCGTATTTTGGTTAGTCATCCGCTTTGTTTTAATCGTTTCATTGGTTTTATTTTCAACTTCTTTTACCCTGAGATTAAATGTAGATTATCCGATGAAATATTGTGGAACAAAGATATTCCGGTAGATTTTAATTACAAAAAAGCATTTCTCGGATGGAAATGAAAGAGCAACTGCGGTATTCGTAAAATAAGCATATTAAACAATCCTTAGCAATAAAAATATTGATTTCAAATGATGGAAACTTCAAAACCTTTTGATATTGTTGATGGTAAAAAATATGTACATAATAACGATGTAGAGGTAAATTGTTCCGATTCTTTGCCGGAACCGGAAATTTTGAAACAACTCCCACCG
>JAITBS010000285.1 GCA_031283515.1 Planctomycetaceae bacterium | reverse complement strand
CCAATCACCAACACTGTCATTGCAAAAAATATCAGAACAAATAATATGGATTTTATTATTTTCATTTTATTTTTTCTTTTCTGTTTATTTTTATGGTTTTGATTCTTCACGTTTAATTGCAACACGTTCAATCCAACCTTTGAAATTCGGTAACGGTAAGTTGACGACTTTGCCGCCGATATCTGTTCCGATTTGTAATGATTCAATCGGGTTGCCCGCAATAAAACGCGGTAACTCAACATAAACTATTTTTTGATCATTCACATAAAGTTCTGCTTTTTTATCCGGCGTAATGATTCCCTTCAACGTAGTTCGTCCCTCAACAGGAGTTTCCGCTAATGCAACAAAAACCTGACTGCCGGTTCGCACTGCAAAACCGGGTTTACCGTCTTTCAGGAATAAACTGTAACCATTGCCGGCTCCGCCATAAGATAAAATAATACCATCCGATTGTTCAGAGTAAATAATTGCCTCAACACTCCACGGTGTTTCCGCTGAATGGAGAGCGGATGATCTTTCCACATCAATATAGGAATTTCCGTTAAAATACCGTCCCAAAATTCCGTCTTTCGTAACAAATTGAATATCACCCTCAACAGTAACAATATTATTTTTTCCGGAAATGTCGGCAATAGGATTTTGCTCTTTGGTAAAATCAAATAACAATTTTATACCCGGTACGGTATCGGGAACAATATTATTTTGATTATTTTTATTGTTATTCTTATTTTTATTGTTATTTTTTTGTTGTTGAAACGGCAACGGAATAAAATCACGTTCAAGAATCATCCATTCGGTTAAATCTTGTTTAAGTTGCGTTTCGATTTCGGCGTAATCGGGATTGCCGGCAAGATTGTTTAATTCGTTTGGGTCATTCTGTAAATCGTACAGTTCAAATATTTTACGGTTTTCTCCCGTAAAATAAGGAACAAGCGGTTCCGGAACATTTCCGTTGCGCGCCGCATCCTGAACTTCCTGCCAAAACGGTTGTCCGGCAAAATCAACCGGATAATAAGGAATTTGCCAAACAGCGTTGTAAATCAATTTGTAACGCTGACCAATAATTGTTCGTCCTAAATCGAAGGCAGCAGAATTATTCGGTAAACCACTACCGTGAGGTCCGCGTTCCGAAAAAACATATTTTCGTACCGGAGCCTCTTTTGTTCCCTGCAAAACCGGAAGAAAACTTTGTCCCGTCCATTCTTTTGGCGGAGTTATTCCGGCGATATTCAACAAAGTTGGTCCAATATCTTCCGCCGAAATCAGCGTATCACTGCTGCTTCCAATATTTTCGGACGTAATCTTTCCCGCCCAGCGAGCAATAAACGGAACATGAATTCCAAATTCGTACAATGTTCCTTTACCGCGTAACGTTGCTCCGCCGTTATCGCCTAGAAAAATGATGAGTGTGTTTTCGTTGAGAGAACGTTGTTCCAATTCTGCAAGGACATTACCAAAATCATGGTCAAACCGGTTGATTTCGTCATAGTAACCGGCAAGGTCTTTACGAAGTTCCGGCGTATCGGGAAACCATGAAGGCAAAATGAGTTTGTCAGGGTCGCGCGGGTTCGGAACATTTTGGTTACTGTAAGGGCGATGCGGATCACTGAAACAGAGTTGAAGATAAAACGGTTTTCCTTGAGGAACACGATCCAGAAATTCCGCCAGTTGTGTGAGTGAATTTCCCGATTGAGCATAATCAAACCGATCCGCAAAACGATGATATTCAAGTTTTCCTTCGGTATTTCGTATCGGATCACCTTTTCCGGTGTAACCTTCCATGTGATAAGTCCTGCCGGCAAGTCCTGTAAAATAACCGTTTTCACGAAGATATTCAGGAAAGGTTTTGATGTTTGCGGGAAACGCCGCCGAAAAACGGGACATGCCAATACCGACCGGTGAACGGGACGCAAAAATTCCGGCACGAGACGGAACACATTGCGGACAACTCACATAAGCACGACGAAATAAAATCCCTTCCGAAGCGAATTTATCCAAATTCGGCGTAACCGCATTCGGATCACCGTAAGCACCAACAAACGGCGCACTATGATCGTCGGACAGAACAACCAGAAAATTCGGTAACGTTTTATTCAACGGTGTTGCCGGTTCGTTTGCGGTTAGTTGCTCATCGGCAACAAGCCCGAAAACAAAAACAAGTTGAAAAATAAACAAAAAACATAATGTTATGTTAATCTGTTTTTTCATTGGTATCATTCCTTTCGATTGACTTTTAGCGTTTGGATTTATTCTGTGGTTTGTTTGGTCGTTCGACTGTAAAATCAAACGTTTTTTCGCCGCCACGCTTGACTTCAAATTTCAATGCGTCCGCTGAATGAGGTGAGGTATATTTTGAGTGAACTCTCGGTGTTTCTTCAGAATCAAAGGTCTCATCATCACTCTCGTCGTTTTTGCTCTTTTTTATTGTTGTATATTTGACTGAAGCGGTTCCTGCTAACCAAACAGTGTATTCGTTCGGTGGAATACCAGTTCCGTCTTTGTTGACACCAATTGCATAATGTCCTTGAGCATCCAACGCTCCAGTAAATGAATTTTCAGGTGTTTCAAAAACAACATATCCAAAATTGACCGGTTCACCATCAACAAATTTAACCTGTCCGGTAATTTTGATGTAGTTGGAACAACCCGATAAAACACAAAGTAGTAAAATGTCAATAAACAGGAATAATCGTTTCATTGTAAAGTAAAGTCGTAATTTTATTGTAAGTTTCCGATATAAAAATTTTTGTAATTATTCAGTGAAACCTCTGTAAACAAGGTCAAGTCAGCAAGTACACCGAGTTTTTTGATTGAATATTTACGGTAAACTTGCCGCTTCTCCGTCATCAACTTTACCAAGCAGGTAAACAGTATTCCAATTTGCGGTTGGTGAAATAGCGTGAACGGAACCATCGCCCATTAGAAAATTGGATGTGGCGGGATGAATACCACCAAAAACCGCGTGAACAACATTAGCATTCGTATTAGTTGGATCACTATTCATTCGAAGTTCATTACCACTAATTTCTGTAGCAGAACGTTTAATACTTGTAAATCCCTTCCATACTCCACGTGCAACATTGAGATTTTGGTGGGTAGTACTTGTATTCAAATAACCGCCGTCCCATTGTCCGTTTTGTTCAAACGCTTCTTGTGGAATAAATTTTTCACCAACAATAAGTTGATTACTTATTCCATCCTGCCAATTGGCAAAACTATCTCGCGGTTGCCAATTTGTTATGTATTTTTTATGGGCGTTGTCATGACCTAGTACTGCAGGAACACCTGTTCCAGAAGTCCAAGAAAGAATAGATGGACGGAATGGACTATGATTTCTATTAATTAACCAACTGGGTCCTTTATCCTCAACTCCAGATGTGTTTGTTGTAACAGTAGCATTATTACCGAGCAACGAAACCTGATTAAACCAGTTATTACCAATATAGTTTTGATTCATGTTCAACGGCTCAAAAACGGCAACAAGGGCATAATCACCACGAGGTCCAAGATTATTGTTATTTACTGATGTTTGAATTAACGATACCCAATTTTCGTTATCAAGCCAATTAGCGGCATTTCCTCTGCGGGTTGGACATTTATAAAAAGGAACCGAACCAAAAGCAGCGCGATACGGTTTTGTGTCTTGACCACTTACGGCGTTATTGGTTTTTAGTCCATTGATAAACCAAGCACCTAAATTTGTATCCGATGTTCCGTTTGTAATAAGTGGTGCTCTATTAGTTGCATTAATATGAATAGAACTCATCGCGTCATATAATGCTTCTTGTTCAACGTAGGGATATATCAATCCCCAAAACGACGGTTTTTGAGAGTAAATTGTCGAAGGCGGTACCGCACTGTGTGTATTGTGGAAGTTGTGAACGGCGATCCCGATTTGTTTAAGGTGGTTGGAACATTGCATTCGCCTTGCTGCTTCCCTTGCAGCCTGAACCGCCGGAAGAAGTAATCCGACCAAAACACCGATAATTGCAATCACCACAAGGAGTTCCACCAATGTGAACGCCCTTTTATTGCCCAGACCCCCCCCCCTGCCTATTTTGACAGGAGATAATTCTGGTATATTGAATTTTCCGAAATTGCCGAATGTTTTTACGTTTGCTTTGATATTTTGAATGTTCAAGTATTGAAAATTCTTTTTCATGGCTAAATCCTTTTAATATTTTGTTGTTAAACCTGAAGTAAACAATGAGAGAGACTACATGTCTCCTCTCGTTTAGTATGGTGATTATTAAATGCAAGAATCATGCCAAACCAATTTTCCGCTAAAATCCTTCATTTTAAAGATATTTTACTTTGAAACCGTGAAATATCACGGATAAACCAGCATATTTCACGGCGAATCCGTTAAATATGCTGGAATAAAGTCGGCAGATATTCGCCGATTCTTGTTGATTTTGTCCGCCGATTACGTAGATTCCCGCAGATTTTTTGTCCGAAAGATTACGCAGATTTTCGCTGAAAAAATCTAGCCAGCTCTGCGAAAATCTGCGTACCAAAAAATCTACTGAATAATTACCAATTATCTGTTCAGGAGGCTTTGTCTTTTTGGTATTTATTCCTATAATTATATTCAAAATAATGTCAGTGATGTAATATTTGAAATAACTTGCGGTTTGGAATTGTAATCATAACTATACACACATCCCCCATTACATGCCCATAAATCACAAACGACAAACTATAAAATCCCAAATTACGAATCAATCCATTTTTTTATTACGTTTTAGAGCTGTTTTAAGGAGTTGTGAATATGAACCCAGAAGAAAAAGCGATTTTAACTATCGGAGATAAAACAATTGAATTACCTGTTTTGGTCGGAACGGAAGGGCATAAATCAATTGATATTTCAAAATTGTACGAAGAACACGGTATTACTGCGTTTGATCCGTCACTTGGAAGTACTTGTACGTGTAAAAGTACTATTACTTATATTGACGGAGATAAAGGAATTTTGCGTTATCGCGGTATTCCGATTGAACAATTTGACCGTCCACAACCCAATTTTATTGAAGTTACATGGCTCCTGATTTTCGGAACATTGCCGACCCGTCAGGAACTTCGGGATTTTCGGGAACTTTTGACCGGCAATGAAATGCTGCACGAAGGTTTGCGGCGTCAATTTGGTGATTTACCACCCAAATCGCCGCCCATGGCGATTCTTTCGGCAATGTTAAGTCAATTAGCGTGTTATCACGAAAAATTTTTACCGCTGGGCGATGACGAACTGTTTGTCGAAGCGGCGGCACGTTTAATTAGTAAAGCCCGAACAATTGCAGCTTATTCTTATCGGCGGTCAAAGGGATTGCCGTTTATGTATCCTGATCCGGCGTTGCGGTACGGAGCCAACTTTTTGCACATGATGTTTTCAATTCCGTATCAGCAATATATTATCGGCGAAGAAATCGAAGACGCAATCAATCTTGTGCTTATTTTACATGCAGATCACGAGCAAAATTGCAGTACCTCCACTGTTCGTACCGTTGGTTCGGCGAAGGCAAACCTGTTTGCATCGTGTGCAGCCGGAGTGAGCGCACTCTGGGGACCGCTTCACGGCGGTGCCAATGTCGAAGTAGTGAAAATGCTCGAAGCAATTTACAACGGCGGAATGAAACCGGAAGAATGTATTGAAGCAGCAAAAGATAAAACAAATCCGTTTAAACTTTTTGGTTTTGGGCATCGTGTTTACAAAAATTACGATCCGCGTGCCAAAATACTTCGAGCGGCAGCAGATCGGGTTTTTGCGCGACTGAAAACGAATGATCCGCTTTTGGATGTGGCGCGGAAACTGGAGGAACTGGCATTGGAAGACTCTTATTTTATCGAACGAAAATTATATCCGAATGTTGACTTTTACAGCGGGATATTGCTTCGGGCGATTGGGATTCCGACCAACATGTTTACGGTGATTTTTGCGATGGGTCGTTTACCCGGCTGGATTGCCCAATGGAAAGAGCAACACGATAATCTCTCACAAAAAATTATCCGTCCCCGTCAACTTTACATCGGTAATAAAATCACCGATTACGTTCCCATCGGCGAAAGATGAAAATTAGTTGATAGTTGATAGTGGAGAGTGGATAGTTCGCAAGCGAATTAAAGCTGTGTTGGTAAAATATCACCTGAGTTTTGCCAAATATCATCTGAGTTTTGCCAAATATCACCTGAGTTTTGCCAAATATCACCTGAGTTTTGTGAAAAATCACCTGAGTTTTGCCAAAAATCACCTGAGTTTTGCCAAAAATCACCTGAGCTTTGCGAAAAATCACCTGCTTTTTGTTCGCAAAACGGAATTACAACCATTGTGTTGTGTCAGTAATCCGCCTGCGAACTCTCCACTATCAACTCTCAACTATCAACTAAATAAAAAACCGTTTGATTTTGCAATCAAACGGTTTTTTATTAAATCGGTTGAGACCGATAATATGTTCTTTTTCACTGAACATCCTGAAATTTCTCGTTGACGTTTTGTCAGACGAGTTCTTTTTTGGAACCTATCAGTGTTCGAAGCCGTTCCGCCAGTAAAGACGAATCGAACGGTTTCTTGAACGTTTCATTAATACTTGAACGATCGAAGCTCATGGTACTTCCGTCATCGGGAAGTAGGGCGATGAGAATGATTTCGGAAAATTCGCCATTCCTCCGTAGATTCTGGCAAATTTGAACCGATTCCATTTTTCCGATCGAAAAGTCAACAATAATACAGTCAGGATGGAAACTCTCGGCTTGGATTCCGGCGTCGAAACCGCTTGCGGCGACAGCGACCCGAAATGATTTTTCAACGGGCAACTCCCGTTTGAGATTCTCGATCAAAACTTGATCCTGGGCGACAATTAGGACTTTTGCCAAGGTCTCGTCTTCAAGACCTTCCAATGGCATTCCATGTTCTTTGAGGAATTTAATCAAGTATTCTCGCGGAATCCGACGGTCTTGCGACCCAGGAATACGGTACCCTTTAAGCCGGCCGGAGTCAAACCATTTGCTGACGGTGCGTGGGGCCACCTTACAAATTTTGGCGACCTGACCAGTTGTAAAAACCTTCATTGCAGGCTCTCCGAATAAACTTACGTTTTTCTTCACGTTCCGACCAACTCTCCTTAGGATCGGAACCAAAATTGCCCGTGCAATCCATTGTTCCTTTTACGGATATCCCTATCACAAAGAACAATAAAATCCTGGGTCGGGGCAGTACGATTTCTGCTTCTCAAATTTCAGGTTACTTTTTTTCATTGAATCAGAAAACGGTATTCCCGCCAACCCTTCAATGTACTTATCGGCAACCCATTGCTTCCAAAATAAGGAATAATCCAAAAATCAAGATAACCCTCGATTTTCAGCGGCATCCTTACCAATTGTCATACAAATAACCCTATATTTGGAACAATTATTGCGGATTTGAACAGACAATCCATATCGTTCAAACCACTATTTAACGGGAACAATCCTTGCAAAGACAACAAACCGTGCTTCGCGGTTGTCAACCAAGTTTTGAAAACAATCCTTGTCCTCATCCACTTGCGGTGACAAATTTGTCTTTTCTCCGGTTTCTGGTAAACCGTCCGAACTTCCTTGTCGGTGACAAAATCCCGTCAGACATTTTTATCGGTTCAACTGTTTTGTTGACTTTAGTCAGAAAAAAGGAATAAAATAATAACTTCGATATTCCTCACAGAAAGAATAGAACCAATTAAAATTGAGATAATATAATCAGTAGAATCTTCGTCAACTTGTTTACCAATGAAATTCCAAAGGTACTCAACCTTTCGCCGTGTAGTCAACCTTTCGCCATGTAGTCAACCTTTCGTCGGGTAGTCAACCTTTCGCCGAAAGGTTTTAAACAATACGGCGATAGCCGACTTGTCTCTGTTTACGGCGGGCAATTAAAAAACAATCGTTACGGCGTTTCGGCGAAACGTTGCCGACCATAAAATATGATCACCACTGAATAGATACAAATAATCAGCGAAAATTCGCGGACAGAAACGAAACGGTGAAACGTCTTCGTGCTACTGGAATCAAAACAAAAAATCGCTATACTCTTACGAAACTTGTAGAAACTATCATTGCGTTTCACAATAAACAGAAACAACCGCCGCTTTATTGAAAGGAAGTAAAATGTTTCGATTTTTAATTTGTTTTGTTTGTTTTATTTTTTGTACGATGTTTTCTTCTAGGAATGCTTTAAATGCGGAAGAAGAAGTTGCTAAAAATTCCGAAAAACCGTTACCAGGAACTCAGGTTGTCCAGAGCGTGGAACTTCCGGCAAGTACGAGTACATGGAATTACAAAAAAGAAGGAATCAACTCAATCGGTAAACCACGCCCGTTGGACATGTCCAAAACGGAAATTGTACGGTATTGGATTTACTTGCCCCGCGATTATGAAACACAAAAAAATTCAAACGGTTCGCCGCTTCTTTTGTTTCTTCACGGAGCCGGTGAACGCGGAAATACACCGGAAGAAATCACCAAAGTGAAAGTTCACGGTCCGCCGAAACTACTCGATAAACCGGAATTTAATAAAACATTTCCTTGTGTAACGGTTTCGCCGCAATGTAAACATGATTTTGCGTGGTCGCCGCCGCAACTCATACTCTTACTTGACCATATTGAACAAAATTATAAGATTAATAAACAACGGATTTATGTAACCGGCATTAGTATGGGCGGATTCGGAACATGGATGTGTCTCAACGAATCGCCTCAACGATTCGCTGCCGCTGCTCCCATTTGCGGCGGCGCAAAACCGGAATGGGCTGAAAAATTAGTTGAAATTCCAATCTGGAACTTTCACGGCGACAAAGATGGAGCTATTCCTCTTTCGATGTCACAAAATATCGTTGACGCAATTCACAAAGCCGGCGGTGAAAAAATGATCTTCACCATCTACGAAAACGGTCAACACGATGTCTGGACAAGAACCTACGATAACCAACTGCTTTTTGACTGGCTTTTTTCACACCACCTCTAACACACAAAAAATCGAACACATGACTCCCTCATCGGAACAAATTTATTTACGCGGAATTCGCGGTGCAACCACGGTTGAAGAAAACACCAGCGGAGCAATTCTCAAAGGAACACGGGAATTGCTTGCTTTAATGATTCGTATCAATAATATCGAACCGGATGATGTTTGCAGTGTTTTATTCACGACAACCAATGACTTAAATGCCGAATTTCCGGCACTTGCTGCTCGTCAATTTAATTGGATGAATGTGGCGTTGATGTGCGGTCATGAGATGGAAGTCCCGGGTTCGTTACGCAATTGTGTTCGGATTCTGATTCATTGGAATACGGTTAAGAGTGCGGACGAGATTGTCCATGTTTATATTCGCGGTGCGGAAAAACTCCGCCCCGATAAAGCCTCACTGCCCGCCGTCGATTGGAACGAACTCGACCAATGGATCAACGCAAATATCAATAACACCATTCAATCAAAACGCTAAAAAATATTGTAACTGTCTCGCTCATATACTTATCACACCTGACAATTCGATTTTCGTTTTTTGACAAAATCAACAGATTTTGACGGGATCAACAGAATTGACAGAATTTTAAATAAAAGACACAAAAATTCTGCTATTATAAATCTGAATTTTAAAGTGTAATGAGTATAAATCAAAAATTGTTTGAACTTTATTGATTGGGAATATTAAATGATTACAAAGTTGACGATAAAAAACATGCGTTGTTTCAAGGAATTTACCATTAACGGTATTACACGTTTGACCTTGATTTCCGGTGTGAACGGTGTCGGCAAATCGACGTTGCTTGAAAGTCTTCTTCTACTGATAGACCATAAATCTCCTGATGTGTTCGCCAAACTCAATTCGTTTCGCGGAAATCTATTTTTGTCTAATACCATTCAACGTCTCTGGGAACCGTTGTTTTCCGAGATGGATACAACCAACGAGTTGGTGATTGCCGCACAAGATCATAATGAAACCAAAACGTTTCGTCTTCAGAAAAATAAAACAGTAACAATGGTTCAAACAGAAAATTATCAAGATATTAATAATGATATTCAAAAAAAATTCCCGCCGTTTTTCAGTAACCATTATCAACTTAATTTTACGTACCATCATGGAGATTATGAGGAAAAGGGTTGTTATTTTGCGGGCAATGGCAGTATGACGATTCAATTTGATTCTCCTCCGCGTCAGGACAGGTTTTATGTTTATCCTATTTCTTCACATGTAATGGTTCTTCCAAATTTAATTTCGGAATGGTTCGGTAAAATAGAATTGTCCGGCAAAAAAAAGATATTAATTGATGTTCTGCGGGTTCTTAATCCTAATATTAAAGACTTGTTTACGGTGATTGTGGATGGAGTGGGATATATTTATGTTATCGATATCACGGACAAAAAGTTGCCGTTACGTGAAATGGGGGACGGTATCAATAAGTTGTTGCTTATTTCGTTGACAATGATTGCGAATCCCGAATGTATTGTACTGATTGACGAAGTGGAAAACGGATTTCATTATTCTTTTCACGCCGACTTCTGGAAACTCATGGACAAATTGACGGCAGAGACGGATTGCCAGATATTGGCAACAACCCATAGTTACGAGTGTATTCGAGGCGCGGTCAATGGAGTTACGGAGAACGGAAACAATACTTCACTTGGTTTTATTCGTCTTGAAGAAGAAAAAGGAAAAATTATTCCTCATATTTTCACAAAAGAAATGTTGGAATTTGCGGTCAATTCACAAATGGAGGTGAGATAATGGTTACTGAAAACACTGCTCCGGTGAAATTATTGAAACCTCATTTGATTCTTTGCGAAGGACGTGATGCGGAACGTTTTCTTATTGTGTTGTTACATTTTTTGATTGCTGATAACCGGATATTTGATAATTTTCAAGTTCTCAATTTTGGCGGAATTAGTGAATTGAAACCTTATTTACATGTATTACCGGCACGGTCCGGGTTTCAAGAGGTAAAATCTGTTTCCGTAATAAGGGATGCGGAACAAGATGTTCAAGCCGCTGTTTCCTCCGTTAAGAACGCATTCCAGAACAATGGTTTTGCTGTTCCGACGGCACCGGCATTGCCGAAAAGAAAGGGGACTGACCCAAAGAATACGGATATTCCTGTTGACACCGGTTTTGTGTTGTTCCCAAGTTGTGGGAGGTCTGTAGAAAATGGAACGCTTGAAGATTTATGTTTGAATATTCTGGCGGGAGAAAATGCCCATTCCATTTTAACTGTTGTTGACAATACACTCAAAAAACGTACACTACAACGACCGCATAAAAACAGATTGCACACGTATTTTTCCATGACAAACGAATATGTCTCTATGAAAATCGGCGAAGCAGCCCATGCCCAAGCATTTAATTTTTGTGCTTCTCCGATAGTGTCTTACAAAAATTTTCTGCTGGAAATGATAAACGAAGATTCACAGGATTCATAAAGACCGTTTAAATAAAAAAGGTAATATATTCTGTGAGATATTTATTTTTCGATTTTCACCCCGACAGGGGCAGTGGCAAGTTGATAGTTGAGAGTTGATAGTGTCGCAAGCGGAGTACTACCAAAACGGTATTATTCCGCTTGCGAACCTTATTTTCACCTAATTTAAACAACAAAACAACCTCAGTAGCCAATAAGCCTCTCAACATGTCAACCTCATTACCTCATTGTTTATTCGTTTTCTTACTCATTTAATGAGGTAATGAGGTTGTTGTTTTATGATCACTTTTGCTACTGAGGTTGTTTTGTTAGGAAAAATTAGGTGAAAATAAGGTTCGCAAGCGGATTACGACCAAAACGGTTGTAATCCGCTTGCGAACTATCCACTATCCACTCTCAACTCTCAACTATCCTGCCCTTTCGGGGCGAAATTGGTGGTGGTGATTTGAACCCTACCCGTTGGGTAGGGCTGGCTTATGTTGTCCTTTCAGGACGGAAAAAATAACATCAATCATCGGTAAAAGGTTATCAAAATAGATCGTTATTAAACGACTTGTTCTCAAGAATGAGTGAGTCATTCTCGGGAACGAATGCTCCGTTCTTAGGAACGAATGTTCCGTTCTTGGGAACGGATGTTTCGTTCTTGGGAACGAATGTTCGGTTCTTGGGGACGGATGTTCGGTTCTTGGGGACGGATGTTTCGTTCTTGGGAACGGATGTTCGGTTCTTGGGAATGAATGAATCATTCTCGGGAATGAACGGTCAATTCCCAAAAGTAGCATGTGGAATTATTACCGTTAAGGTTGTTGGAATTCCACATGCGGCACGATCAGCTCTCCGCTAAAACCGGCTAACGCCAATCAATTCCACAATTTACGGTATGGAAACGGGTTGTCCATCATTAACAACGGCAAGACGGAACAAAATCGGATTGACCGGAGTAGTAACGGAAAGTGCCCGAACTGAACCGTCACCAAGAACAAATTGACACATTCCGGGATGCCAACTACCAAAACCGTAAGAGTTAATAGGACGAAAAGTGCCTGTTATCCCTCCATTATTGATAAAATCCAGAGGACGAGCGAGAGGAAATGGTGTATTAATACCGGCTTCTGTGGAAGTGAAATAAAGACAAAACGATCTTCCGGCAGGAGTTCCCCGATGCTGTGCCACAGATTGATAACCACAATCTGTAAAAGTACTTACAACCATAGCACCTTCATCATTACATTTATTCAAACAATCCTGAGGAATGTGTTTTTCACCAACAAGGAGTTGATTACTTGTTCCATCTTGTAACCATGCCATTGTGTCTCGTGGAATCCATGCTCTCTGTCGTTCTGCATCAGTTCCACTGACAGCGGAAGCCATAATTCTAAATGGACCACGAAATGGTACATAAAAATTACCATTACCATCGTTCCAATGTTCATGCCATACATACCCCCTATCTTGTGGCGGATTAGTAGTATCTCTCATACTATAATCGTACATGTGAACAATAGCGTAATCACTTCGCGGTCCTGGAACAGAATTACCGCAACTAAAGTAATTTTCTGCTTTTATATAAAGGGGACCGCCGCCACGACGGGTGGGACAACGGTAAATCGGTACGGAACCAAACGCTTGGCGTATCTGATCACTGTTTGTTCCAAGTGCTCCATTAAGGTTGGTTGAATGTCCCCACCAATTAGCATTGAAACTCTGATCAAAACCACGATCACAAACCATGTCGTACAACGATTGTTGTTCGATATATGGGTAAATCAGCAACCAAAATCCTGCGCGATCCATTGTGATCCCACAGGGTGGTAAACCGTTTTTGTTGTCATGGAAATTGTGAATGCCGATACCGATTTGTTTCAGGTGGTTGGCACATTGCATTCGCCTTGCGGCTTCCCTCGCGGCTTGGACGGCTGGCAACAGAAGAGCGATTAACACGCCGATAATCGCAATCACCACAAGAAGTTCGACTAACGTGAAGCCGAAAGGTGAAGATCGGAGAAGAGTTAAGAAGTTTGTCGAACAGCGTTTAGAGCGTGAACACTTCCCTCTATAGAGTGCCCCCCCCCCCTGCTTCCCCTGGTTTGCCCATTTTAACAGCGGGATTTTTGCCCAAAAAGTCCCCAAAAACACAACCAAACATTTCA
>JAITBS010000274.1 GCA_031283515.1 Planctomycetaceae bacterium | reverse complement strand
CTCTTTTGGCGTCGAGCTTGGTGATAAACGGCTTAATAAACGTTACATTACAATGGTTCGATCTATTATGAATGCGTTGCGGATATGGAATTTACAGCCGCTTATCGTTCACGTGATAGCTCGCGAGGCGGATAGTTTGTGGCATTTTGCTTTCCGGTTTATTTGTATTGTTACGGATTTTTGATTTCCTTGAATCATGCGATTATGACCTCGACGAGATCAAACGGATACGCGACCAGATTAAGAAACTCATACCTTACTTCTTCTGAGAGTGAAAAAAACTCAACTGTCGTTAGAGTTACGTAACAATCCAAGTATTTCGTTCAGAAATAGACTCGGCACACCTCAAACCGTCAAGACCACCTTCTCAAAACCAACTCTTCTACCTCAAAACAATACAACAAGAAAAAAAATCGTAACATAAAAAAATACACCTAAAAATAAAAAAAATGTGTAGATACTTTTGCTTTTAAGTCCTCTTGAATTGGGTTGTGCTCACTACCAATGTACGCCGCATCACCATGAAACTCTTGACCTTCATAAGCCGGTTCGGGAGGCACAACCTCCAGACAAGGAATACTGTCATGAACAGAAGTATCGGTCACTTCATAGTCAAGAATCGTTTTGTTTTCCGAATCGGCAAGCACATGGTTTTTGTAGCCAAAATGCTTTTCCTCATTCTTTTTCGCCCAACGAGCATCCGTATCTTTGTGGCAACCAACATGCGGTTCGGAGGTAAAACGTTTAGGAATAGAATAGCGTTTGATTTGAGCATTTTCGTCGCGACTATTATGTCGTTTCGGTACTTCGACAAAAGTGCCGTCCATACTGCAACCGCCTTTCGATTCCAAACCATGACGCGCTAACTCTTCGTGAAACAAATTAAAGAAATGGCGTTCCCTATCTTGTTCTTTGAGTAATTCTGCAAAGAGTCAAATCGTACGGGCATCGGGAACAACGTCCGAAAAACTCAACCCAAGAAATTCCCGAAATGATAAACGATCCCGAATTAACAATTCCGTATTTTCATCGGAAAGGCTATAAAGTGTTTTGAGAACAAGAAAATCGTTAATTACATGAATCTTATCGAGTTGATGTTCCACATCAAAAAAAGAAGGTTAGGAATGGGAATGAAAGTGTGACATAGAATTAACAAAAAAATAAAAAAGGAAAAATTCAGAATACTAAACAAAAATAGCGTAACATAATTTCAACTGTGTACAAGGGAGGTTTTTAGAAGTTCCCTCAAGTGAATGCAAGAAGGATAATGGAAAAAATTCGTTGAAAGATTACCATATACGGAGGTTGTTTTGTTAGGAAAATGAGGTAAAAATGAGGTTTTGTTCGCTTGTTTATCAAAAAAACTAAATAATAGCAAGGTAAAGGGAACTTCTAAAAAACTGTTTCTTAAAAACTCCGCTATTGAAAAATAATGACTATTAACAGGTTTTTAGATAAAATATAGGGTTTTTAGAAGTTCCCCAAAGTAACTCGCTTGTGACACTCTCCACCATCAACTAAAAACAGGTCTATTGGTTTTTTCCTCCCCCCTTTAATTCTGAAAGGTATTGGGTATAATTTGGTTTTTGTTGTTCTTGTTTGGAACTTCCAGACGATTAAATAACCTTTCAATTGCATACGCTAACTCAACCTTAACCTCAAATGACAAGACGACTTCTAATTGCCGGAAACTGGAAAATGAATCTCACTCTCGCCGCTTCAATAGAATTGGTAGAAGGATTAAAAAAAGCTGTTGCCGGAATAAACAATCTCGATATTGCGGTTTGTCCACCCAGTATTTATGTTCAACCTGTTGCCGCAATACTGAAAAATTCCAATATCGGTGTCGGTGTACAAAATGTTTACTTCGAAAAAGAAGGTGCCTTCACCGGTGAAATCAGCGTCGGAATGCTCAAAGATGTCGGTTGTCAATACGTTATTTTAGGTCACAGCGAACGCCGGCATATTCTCGGTGAGTCAAGCGAACTCGTCAATCTTAAAACACACGCAGTTCTTGCGGCTGGACTAATTCCTATTGTCTGCGTCGGTGAACTGCTCAAAGAACGTGAAACCGGAACAACGGAACAAGTTATTCAACGACAAATCGATGGTTCTCTTTCCGGTGTTTCGGCAGATGACCTTCGGAAATGCGTGATCGCTTACGAACCGGTTTGGGCTATCGGAACCGGTAAAGTCGCTACCCCAGACCAAGCCGAAGATGTTCATGTCGCCATCCGAAAAATGATTGAAAAAAATTATAACAAAGATGTTGCCGAAACCGTCCGAATTCAATATGGCGGAAGTGTTAATGACAAAAATGCCAAAGAAATTCTTGCTAAACCCAATGTTGACGGTGCTTTGGTTGGCGGAGCCGCTTTGAAAGTTGATCCGTTTTTGGGTATTATCAAATCCGTTTAATCACTCATTTATCTACCATGTGGCAAACTGTTTACGTTTTTGTTCTTATTGTACTTTCGGTTTTTATGATCTTCCTGATCCTGATTCAGCGAGGAAAAGGAGGAGGTTTAGCCGGAGCCTTCGGCGGTATGGGAGGACAAAGTGCGTTTGGAACCAAAGCCGGTGATACATTCACAAAAATTACTGTTGTAACAGCAATTATATGGATTGTACTTTGCACCGCTATTTACTGGAGTCTAATACATAGCGGTTACAAAGGAATCGGTAACAGTTTTAGCGAAAATATTCCCGCTGCAGCTGTTCCGGCGAATGCCCCGACAACCGATTCCGCAACCTCAACACCAGACGCATCACCAGTTACAGATACTCCGGCAGACACGCCGGTCTCAACACCAATACCGGTTTCACCGGAACCGGCATCGGAAAAAAAACCTGAATAATAAATTAAAGCCGCAACTGTTCAAATATAAAAAACCGTTTATGCTTTTCAGTATGACAGGTTACGGAATTGCTGTTAGCCGAACGGAAGAGATTGTTGTTTCCGTAGAGTTGAAAGCTGTTAATAACCGATATTTCAAATTATCACTCCGAATGTCCGATGGTTACGGTTCTTTGGAAACAAGAATCGAACCGTTAATTCGGAATTTGATTGAACGCGGATCCGTTAATGCCAATATTCGTATTCGGCAGGAAAAAAAGATTTCCGATTACAAAATTTCGGTTCCCGTTTTGTTGTCCTATTTTGAGCAATTGGTCGAACTTAATTCTAAACTGGGAGGTGCCGAGAAACTTTCTTGGTTTTTGCAGTTTTGCGGTGTTAAACTAGTTCGTCCATTGCCGTCTTTGGATCGTTTGGTTTTTTTACCAGGTGTTGTTGAAACGGAAACAGGTGTAAATCGTTGTGATGAAGAGAACGAAAAAATTTGGAATGTCCTTGAGAAAACTCTTCATGAAGCATTGGATGCTCTTCAAACCATGCGGCAGGCGGAAGGTGCTTCAATGCACAAAGACCTGGAAATTAATATCGCAACACTTTACCAGTTGATTCAAAATATTGAACAATTGGCTCCGCGCGTGGCTCCATTGTATCAACAAAAATTATTGGAACGTATCAGCAAAGTTTTACCGGAACATGAATTAACCCTTAACAATACCGAATTACTCCGTGAGATTGCCGTGTATGCGGATCGTTGTGATATTTCCGAAGAAACGGTTCGTTTCCGGTCACACCTCACTCAATTTACAGACGCAATGCTCTTGAAAGAAAGTTGCGGGCGAAAACTCGATTTTCTAACACAGGAATTGTTACGGGAAACAAATACAATGGGTTCCAAAGCTAACGATGTTGATATTATCAAGATTGTTGTCGAAATGAAAACGATAATCGAACGAATCAGAGAAATGGTACAAAATGTTGAATAATTTCGGATCGTTTCATATTTTGCGGAACAAAAAATGTTTTTTGAAATTTACAAAAATTTCACTGAAAGAGTTACCGAAATTATTATATTATTTATTTTATGGCGGAGAAGATTCATGATTTCATTTTTCTGAAACATCATGATTAAGAAGCGTGAGTGAAATGGAACCAAAAATGAAACCGAAATTATTAGTGGTTTCCGGACCTTCGGGAGTTGGTAAGGGGACGCTTTTAAGGCGGGTATTTGCGGAAAGCGGACTTCCGTTGACAATGAGTGTTTCTGCAACAACCCGCAAACCAAGACCCGGAGAAATCGACGGTGTTCACTATCAATTTTTAAGTGCGGAAGAATTTGAAGCCAAACGAAACGCGGGTGAATTTCTCGAATGTTTTGAAGTTTTCGGAAAAGGAACATGGTATGGAACTCTTCGCCAAACAGTGGAACGAGGACTTTCTGCTGGAAATTGGGTTGTTTTGGAAATTGACATCAAAGGAGCTCACGCAGTTAAAAAACATTTTCCTGAAGTTGTTTTACTATTTATTGAACCGAAAAATATTGAAGTTTTGAAAGAGCGTTTGCTTGGTCGTGGTACGGAAACAGAAGAAGCCATGCAACATCGGTTGGCAACCGCTCTGGAAGAACTTGAACACGCCCGCGAATTTGAACACCGAATTGTTAATGACGATTTAGATATTGCCGTAAAACAGTTTATTGATATTATTAAATCAAAAGTGTGAGAATTACGAATAACATTTTGTTTTTCTCACCAGTTTATCCGTTTCACCCTTTTATTTATTTACTTAAAATGATTGAAGAACTTAAAGACGAACAATTAATTGCCAAAGTTGGCGGTCGATTTAAACTTTCCGCCTTAATCCAAAAACGGCTTGTTACTTTGAATAAAGGTTCTCGTTCGCCGGTTGATACGGACAGATATTCTATTAAAGATGGTTCTTCCACCAGAGACAAATTGAATATTGTCATCCGCGAAATCCTGCAAGATAAAATTTATCTTGACATGGAAGACAAAAGACGCAAACATTTTGACGGCAATGTCGATATGGTTCTCGACTCCGAATTTACTGAGGGATTTTGAGTAATAAAATAGTTACGGAACGATTCGTTAATTGGTGAAAAAGTTCATAACTCAAAATAGCGTAATCTTTCAACGAAATGTTTCCATTATCTTTCTTGCATTCACTTGATTGATGTTTTATTAAGTGACGATTTTTTTAAGAGTTCGGCAATGTTTCGCCGAAACGTTGCGTCGGTATATTCACCGACTTGTCCCTGTAACGGCTGAAAATTAAAAAACAACAGAATAATTGTAAACAAAAACCGTTACGATTCAAGTTTCAACACCTTTCGAATTGGTACGAAATTAAAATCATTGAGCAGATGTTTTAGCCGTGATTCTGTTCGATGCAGGTTTAGGTAATGTCGGAAACGGCTTTTCAATGGGGCATTGGAAATGCGCGGTTGTTGCGGGTCAACCTCCCACGGATGAATGTAAAAGACAAACGGTTTGCCTGAAGTATTGATCGAACGAAGCCATCGAGTTGTTACAAAATAAGGGAAAAACCGGAAATAACCGCCGCCGCCAGTCGGTAAATTTTGACCAAACCGCCGAACAACCGCCGGCGGAAATTCCCGAATTATTCCCGATTCTGTTGTTATCTCGTGAATCTCAAGCGGAGCATCGGCATTGCCGTGTAAATCATGGTGAATCGGAAAAACACTACTGTCGTAACAATAACCTTCTTCAACCAAAATACGATGCGCCCAAGGTGTCCGCTTAACGATGGAAAAACTAGGCGCACGATAACCAATTACGGATTGACCGGACAGTTCTTGCAACAGTAATCGTGTTCGGCGGACATCGTTCCGAAATTCTGTTTCCGTCATTTCGTACACTAATTGATGCATAAAACCATGCGATGCGATTTCATGTCCCCGATCTGCAATCTCACGAACCAAATCGGGAAACCGTTCCGCAATCCAACCAAGTACAAAAAATGTTCCGCTTACCAGTCTTGAACCGGAGTCAAGAATAGTAAGTATTTTTCGAGTATTGGTAACAACCCGCGATTCCCATGAATCCCAATCTTTCGGCGAAATCATGCCGGCAAATGCACCTACTTGATAATAATCTTCCACATCAACAGAAAAAGCGTTTAACATGACTTTTATAAAATATTAGTAATTTTCTTAACGATTTTATAATTTTATTATTGTTTTGTTATTTTAATGGACATTAACCCTGTTTTTGTTCGAAAAATTCACGATGACGGGGCCATGTTGGATAACAAAATGAAAGGAATGTAAACAACAATATCGCCATTCCCAAAAAACCGGGCGGAAATAAATGACAAAGCAATAAACCAACAGCAAATCCCCAAAAATGAGGAAATTGAAAAAATAAATCCCAAAGATGAAAACGTATCAATAAAATTAAAAGAAAAACCGGAATTGCTAACCCAAGTAATATATGATTCAATAAATTGTTGCGTAAAAAGAACGGCAAATGGTACCCTTTGGGATTTGAAGTTAAACAAATTTCATTGAGCGACTCTTCGTTCACCCCGAAAAAATAAGAAACATCCGTTATCGTATTGCCGTGATACGGAAATAATGAATTCGAAAAAAATAATTGAGGCCGTTGACGATTACCGTCTGGAACAGCAGACAACGATTTTGCCGAAACCTCACTTTGATAACGCTGCATCAATGCCTCAATCGACATCGGAATATTTTTTGATTCCAAAATTGTTCCGATAAAACCGGAAACCAATCCATTCGATGACGGATTTATTGGATCAAGAATCAGTTCATGAAGACCGGATTGAAGTGTTACAGGAAAATTTTTCGTTTGATATTCCATTGTGTTGACTGCGGTAAACCATTCATCCTGCCAATAAGTAAACCAACGTTTTACTTCTTCAGACCGTGCCGGCGACGGTGTGGAAACAGAGTTTAAAATAAGAAGAAGATTGTTTAAACGAATTAAATTAAGTTTGAGCAGTGTCTGCATTGCCTTGTTTCCCGATACAGGAATATGACCGGACAAAACGTTACTGATATCCAATCCTTTATGGTTACGGTGTACCAAAATATCAAACGGCGAAAAGAAACCGTCACGCGGTGTTTCCAATGAAATCGTCCAAAGCGTTTGTTGTACGAAAACTCCTTCAAGTACAGGAAAATGCAGTGATATTGTTTGTTTTTCTCTATTCAATTGAGATAACGTTACTGGTTGTACTGACGTTTCATTATTGGTTAGTTGTCCTCGAAAAATGATTTTAACACGTTGCGGATAATCACTTGACCAGAGATCAATTTTCCACTGATCCTCCGACAACTTTATTCCTTTAGATGCAATACCGGCACAAGTTACACGAATCAATTCATAATCCGGCGGCATTCGCAGGAAAAAACTGTCTTGTCCTCGACTTTTCAGATCAACCGTTGCGCAACCAAATAAAATACCATTGTTCTGAATAAAAATATTCATGTCGTAAAGATTCACCACCGACGGTGAATTTTTACGAGTTATTGTTGCGGTAAAATCTTCTATTCCGTTTCCGGTTGTTTGAAGAAATAAATGGGAATTGGTATCCAATACGGGTTCACGTACAACAATTGTTCGTCCTGTACCGCCTGAAGAAGTAATTCCTTCCGGCACCGTAAGAACTGTACCCGGAAGCGATATTTTATTTTCCTCAGGAAGTTTTGCGGTTTTTTCTTCCAACTGTTTTCGGGTTGCGTCATCAACCGTTTCAAGACGGTTCAGGTTCCATGGAATTATTTCTCCATCCGCATAACGCGGTACAATAACATAAGTTTTAGTTTCAATTTTTTCTGCTTTATCGCGTTCTGGAATCAGTTTCGGAACTGAAATGGAAATTCCTGTAGCGTTTAATGTTGTTTTGATTCGAAAATGTAGTTGACCGGAAAACGGGATTTTTTGTGACAACACCAGATGTGTATGACCGTCGTTTTGCTTTAGAGTGAACGGAACTGCCGGCTCAACCGCAATCGTTGAACCACATTGTTCGTCCCAGCGGAATCGAATTGTATCCAGTTCTCCGCCGGAAATATTCCAGAGAATATCGAACGTAATATTCCAGACATCAGTAATACTTCGTGAAATGGTGGTAATTTGTTCGCCTTGAATCACCGGTTTATTCGGAACAAGCAAAAACATCGGCGTTTGGAATTTCCAATCGTTAGATAATATTGTATCAGTTTGATTATTGTCGGCAATAGACGGCGGATTTTTCTCTCTCCACGAACACAACGGAAGTGAATCTTGAAAAGGTTTCGACGCAACAGGCGCAATTTCCGATGCCGTCCAATGAGTTCCTTCCGTTTGGATTTCCGCAACAACAGCAGAAGTCCGAAAAATGTTCAATAATTTTTCTTCCGTCCGAACCTCGTCAAAAATAATCAAAGGAACCGGTTCCAACGTTTGTTCGTGTGTACTTATTTGTGTTGCGAAATTTCCTTGAATTGTTATCGTATAATTTCCTGAAACAGCCCGTTTGAAAAAGATAATTCGATGTAACCGTTTTTCATCAGCCGAATCAGGAGTTGTTTCCGCAACACGAATTTCGACAGGATTCTGCCGTGCGTCACGGACTTCAACCGATTCAATCCGAAAAGATTCAGGCATGGAAAATCGTTGCAAAAAAACTTCCCGAACAGAAGAAAATTCACCGCGACAAAACAAACCGGAATCACCATCATCAAAACGAACAGATTGATTCCATTTGAGAGTTGGAATTTGATTTTTTGTTCGGATTGCCAGTAACCATGAAGGTTCCGTTCTGGTCAAATCATATTCGGCTAATGGTTGTTCGTCGTTTCCGGAACTGGGAAAATTTGTTTCAAAACCGGTTCCCAGACCAATATTCGGATAATCAAGTTCCATTACCGGATCAGCGAAAACCGCAAACATTGATTTAGTAATCCGTGATTGTAACGCGCGGAATTGCGGCAACCGGACTTTACCAATTCCGTTAAAATCACGAAGAACAAAACCGGCACTCACTGTTAAAATTCCTGAAACTGGTGTTTTAAAACTCAAGCGGGTAATCTCATTTTGTAACGAAGTTCCGTTATCCTGACTTGCCGAATCAAGATATGTTTCCATTTGGTCAATTGGGTATTCCTCACAATGAAATGGACCGGAACGATGCCAACGCGGATCGGTTTGAAAATGAAGCGAGGGAACACGGCCTCCTTCAATTCGGAAACGAAAATATGTTCTAAGTTCGACTTGTGTTGGTTTTGCCCAGAGTCGAAAAAATTGTTCGACTTCGGATGTGGTCGAAGCTCCGCGATTTAATTCGTTGTTCCACGAAAAAACAAGTTGTTCCGAAGAACCAATTTCGGCAACTAAATTCGGAGACAATAATGAGTTCGGTGTAACTGCTCCCAAACATTCTGAAACGTTAATTACTGGAGCGTCTTGTGTAGTTTTCAGGCGGAGAACGGTATTCGGAACTTTGGGAATATTTAAGGCAATTCGTCGGGTTTTATCATATTCTTCTTGCTTGGGGGCAAGGGAAAGTTCTAACCGATGTTTACCTTTTTTTTCGTTTTCGATATTAAAAATCAAATAATTGTTTTCTTTATTTGCGGTTGTTCGCCGGACTGCCTGAATTGGTTTAGAATCCCAAAAAGCACGGTCTTGGAAAAGCGGCAGTAATGGAAAAACCATCGCGGCATTTTCCGAATCCAAATTGATTTCAAAAATTGCTTTGAAATCATCTGCCAGTTCGATATCTTGTGTGAGCGGATTACGGACAAGCGAACCTTGATATTCTGCTCGTTCAATATTCCATTGGTGATGCGGTTCGGGACCGGCAATTCTGGCATTCCGTGACAATAATTGCAAAAACTCCATTGGAATATAAACCGTGTTACCGACAATTTTCTGAAACGAATCAATCGGAAAAAAAACACGATAAGGTTCTTGGCGTTCGGATTTTGGAGGAATGGGTATTGCTGTTACAGTTTCAGCCGGTAATTCCGATAAGACGACTGGTTCCTGTAACACGGTTGCCTCCGGCACGGTAACCGGTTCCGGCGTCTCCGCAACAACAAAACAAGACATCAACAACAAAACAGCAAAACAAACGATTAACAGAATCACCTTAATAAATAGATTCATAAATTGTAAATTATTTTTTTGTATCAAATTTATATTTTTCGTTTTTTGGCAAATATTATTTCACCAATAACCATTAAAACGTTTTTTGAGCAAAATAAATTTGAAATCAGTGCAGGTCAATATTTTTCATAATTAATTGAAAATTACAAGGATACAAAAAAATTGTATAAATTTAAGGAGACATTAGTAAAAACAATTACTAATGTATTCAGTGCGGGTCTGGCAATGGTATCAATAACTGATAACTATGACGTAATCAAACCATATATTATAGGCGAAAATTTTAGAAATAAAAGTTATTTTTAGCAAAAAATTTATTTTGAAGAATTTTTGCTGTTTTACCTAAATCAGATGTATTGATTATTGGGCGTGGAAGTAATAATAGAAGCGTACTTATGTACAACTCTATTAATGGTCAACTCCTCTGTATAATCAATGAGACGTGAATCCATTTCTGTATATACCGTTTTGGAATTTTTTGAAGATATACATTCAAAGTAAAATGCAAGATTTTTATTTTCACATGCAAATTCTTCTTCGTCTCTCAATCTACATATTTTTTGGGGTACATTCATGCCTGCTAAATAATTTTCTGATGTAAATACTTCTCGAACTTCTTCTAATAGCGGCATCAATATATCTTTATCTATTTCTTTACTCATAATATTGTTTACCTTATTTTTTAATTGCTCAACAAAATTAAGACGGAACCGAAAATCATCATGGCTGAGGCGAGAAGTTTGCGGACGATCTGTGATTCGCGGAAAAAGAACCAACCGTAAAACACACTTAAAATCACCGATAATTGAAACAAAGCTAACGCATAACCAACCGGAATTTTCTGAAAAACGTAATTGGTTGACCATTGCATCAAACCAACCGAACACACCAACCCCAAATACAAAAAAATATTTGAACCGGCTTTTTGACATTCGTGTTTCCAAACAATTTTTTCTTGTTTTGCCTGAAAGGGAAAAAAGAGTAACGAAAAAATTGTGCCGCCCCAACACCAAATAACAAAGGCGGTATTAGGATCGGAATACAGTATCATTTTTTTGATAAACACCGCTTCAATTGCCGCCAGAAACATTGCAGCAATACGATAACGTAAATCAGGACGTTTCAATAATTGCCGCGAGAACCGCTGAGATTGACCGGAATCAATAACAAAATAACTTCCGACAACAATCACAGCAACACCAAAAATTCCAAACAAATCGGGAATCTCAAAAAGTAATACAATACCAAAAATAATTCCAATAACTGGTTTATAAGCGTTAATGGGACCAAGTACGGAAAGTTCGCCATTCCGAACCGCCTTAACCAAAAAACCGTTCCCTAATGCCCCAAATAATCCTGACAAAATAGCGTAACTCCAAAATGTTACCGGAAAATTCAGCCAAGAAATATGTAAAACCAATGGAATAATTGTAATCGATAAAATAAAATAGGTTAAAAAATTGGTGAAAAACGGATTTTGTCCGTCAGTACCAAACCTATCGGAACAAATTTGTTTCTGAAAAACATTGGAAAGCGGATTGACAATAATTCGCAAAAGAACCGCAAAAAATATCATCATTGGGATTTATCAACCGGAATGAATTTCGTTATATGTTGTTACATTTTGACAAATACAACCGGAGAGATTTGCCGAATGATTCGTTTTTTTTCTAAAACACTCAATGCGGCAACAACTTGTTGTTCTTCGAGTCCGGTAGTTGTTATGATGGATTGAAGTGGTGTTGCAGTTATTCCGATAGAGTGTAACACAATTAATTCGATTTCGTTTAGTGATATTTCGTTTGGGTGTCGAATAGGGTTTGGGCATTGTGGTTTATTGAACAGCAGGACTTTTTGTCGTAACGGACCAAGAACATTTAATATATCATCAATTGATTCAACCAAATAAGCTCCGTCGCGAATCAATTGATGACAACCTTGGGAGTTGGAGGATTCGATGGAACCTGGTACGGCAAAGATATCACGTCCTTGTTCTCCGGCGATTCGGGCGGAGATCATGGCACCACTTCGCAACGGCGATTCCACAACAAGAACACCAAGCGAAAGACCACTGACAATCCGATTACGTTGCGGAAATGTCCATTTTGATGATTGATGTAACGGCGGATATTCACTCAACACCGCACCGCCGGCATGAATAATTTGTTCGGCAAGAGTTTCATGTTCCGGCGGATAAATTCGGTGATGTCCGCTTCCCAACACGGCAAGAGTTCGGGTATTGGATTTTAAGGCGGCTCGGTGAGCAATACCATCAATTCCTAATGCCAAACCGCTAATAATTGTAAATCCATGATGTGCGAGAGCTGTTGCCAGACGATCTGCCTGACGGCAACCGTAAGCCGAACTTCGACGGGTTCCGATGACGGCAATGGAGAAGGTATCTTGCGGCAAGATTTTTCCTTTAACGTACAAAATAGGCGGCGGATCATGAATTATTCGAAGTGATTCTGGATATTGTGAATCATGAAGCGGGATAATATCAATCTGATCACGTTGACAAAGTTCAAGAATAAGATTGGGATCAATATTTTGTCTTGCCGAAGCCAACCGCAAAGCCGTATCCGGTTTCAGAAATTCAAAACCGCTCAAATCACAATAGGAAGCGTCCAATATTTTGGTTACGTTTCCAAACCGTTCCAGAAGCCGCTGATATGTTCTTGATCCAATCCCTTCAATCATTGAAAGAAGGATATGATCTAGGATTCCCGAATAACTATCACTCATTGCAGCCTGAACTTTCCAAGTTACTTTATTTTGGGTTGAGGACACAGGGGGTCAATTTAATTTTGTGTGGAGACAAATCACTCCATTGAGAGGATTCTATCAAAAACAAAAGAGTTTTCAACTAACAAAATAACAGAGCAAAATGTAACGGTCTAATTTTCACTGTTATAATCAACACAATCAGCAAAAAATTATCTCCAATTCGATGTTGACGAATTTGATTTGATGATCAATGCCGGTTTTCTACTCAGTGGAATGTATCAGGAAGTTCTTAATTTTCGGCAACCTCATTTTCAACCTAATTTTTTCCTAACAAAAACAACCTCAGTAGCCAATGACGCAACATACGCAAACCTCATTACCTCATAAAAAAACAGACCGGATAATGAGGTTA
Source organism: Planctomycetaceae bacterium (assembly GCA_031283515.1). Taxonomy (GTDB): domain Bacteria; phylum Planctomycetota; class Planctomycetia; order Pirellulales; family Thermoguttaceae; genus WRKP01. The sequence goes on along the minus strand of JAITBS010000274.1, from coordinate 448 downwards.
TGTTTGAGAGGAAATTTATTGCTGCTGCGGTTGTTTTGTTAAGAAAATTAGGTGAAAATGAGGTTTGTAAAAAATAAACCAAACATCTTGGGCAAACAACGTTTCTAAGAAAGATCATTTACCTTTTGAATTATTAGTTTTTGTTATTTTACATGAATGGTTACAAGAATATTCATAATTAAGAAAAAAGTTTTTTAACATCCCTTGATTTTGATTATCCGGCATAAGCCAAACACCAATTTTAGGAACGTTTTCTAAGCCGGAATTAGGATGAGCAATAAAACCGGATTGATTTAAAATTGAAAAATGATTCGGAATATTCCATTGATTTAGAATTTTGTAGATTTTATTACAACATTTTGTGAAATAGTTATTTGTACACAATGGGGTTGGATTTTCATTATTTGTTCAAATATTACCATTTTAATCCAAATGTTCCGCCGTTGGT
>JAITBS010000017.1 GCA_031283515.1 Planctomycetaceae bacterium | reverse complement strand
CGGTGTTCAACGATTCCTCTGAACCGCAAACCGCAACACTTCATTTTGATACCGATTTACCGCAACACTGGACAAATCCTCTTGGCGGCAAAAAATACGAAACAAAAAACAATTCATTGATTTTGACAGTTGTTCCGGAAGATGTTATTGTACTAAAATCAGGTAATTGAGTTTCCGGTAAAATTAGAGAACCATTTGCAGATATTTTATTACAGTTATTCAGTGTTTTTTGTATTTGTAACTATTCAACTCAATAAACAATAAACAATACGGCGATAGCCGACTTGCCCCTGTTGACGGACGGAAATGAAAAACCAACCGTGTACAACACCATAACAAAACCAACCGTTGCGACCGTGGGTTTATTGTATTGTATTATTTAAAACCCTTCGGCGAAAGGTCGCCTACCTGTTAGTTGCCTACATTTTAATTTACAACAGTAAACCAATTCAAAAAAAATTTCACTGATATATTACCAAATTAATATGTTTGTATCGTCAGGGTGTTTTTGTTTCTGGTTACGGTACACAATATAAGGTACAAGCCGGCTCTCATTATTACCGTTACAACAGTTTCTCGGAAAAAGGTTGTCAACTTTTTTTGGGATAGGTCGTATTAAAATTTAGGTAATAGATCAGTGGAATTTTTGTTTTTGATTCTTCACCCCGAAGGAGTGGTATTTTCATAACCGTAGGTCAAGCGAAACGCGACCTACGGTAAATACCTCGCCTCAACATCGCCTGAAAAGCGAAACGAAATAATCCGAATTTACAACTTACGATTCTTAAAATTCTGTCTTTCAGACAGTGTGATGTTGATGGTATCCATCCGCAGGTCGTTGACCTGCGGTTATGAAAATCGCACCCCTTGCGGGGTGAAAATCGAAAAACAAAAATTTCATTGATATATTACAAATTTAGTAGTTATTTAGTGTCATTTTCGTCAAGATACTGATTGACATAAGTACCAAAACGGAATGGGATACCCCAATTACCAGCGTGAATCAGATTCACCAATTCTAAGAAATTCATCAAACCAAATGTAATATCCCGAAAAAAAAACAAATTTTATCAATAAATTTTTATTTATTTTCGATTTTGTCACTAGACAGTTGTTGAAAGCGGTATAAAATAAACTGTAATATATCAGTGGAATTATTGTAGATAACAACAATAGGTAGCCCTGAAAGGGCGGCGGTTAGTTGAGAGTGGATAGTTGATAGTGGAGAATTCGCACGCGGATTCAAAACGTTTTGGTCGTAATCCGCTTGTGAACTATCCACTATCAACTCTCAACTATTCCATTGCCCTTTCAGGGCGTTGGGTTGGAGAGGAATTTTTTACCCACCCCGTTGGGGCGGGTTATAATCCTGACGCCCCTATCGGGGCTAATGGGAAAAACAAAAATTTCACTGATATATTACAATAAACCTAAGTAAATAAAACAAGTCAAATTTATCTATAATAAAAAAACTTGTATGGAGGGATAAAATGAAACCGGAAGATCAGCACGAACCTAATATTGATGTTTCCCGCAGATCATTTATTAAAATGGCGGGAACGGGGTTAGTTGTGGGTACCATCGGCTGTAGTGGTCAACCTTCCGGTGGTGAAGGTTGGATGCCCAGCCAATACGAAGGAAATGGAAACTTTCCACCCCAAGTTCGCGGACGCATCCCTATTGACCCGCAAAATTTATCCATCACTCGTGATGACCGTAAATGTATTTTATGCGGTCAATGCGCTGAGGTCTGCTCCAAAGTGGAAACAGTTATGTATAACTATGAACTTCCACTCATCGATAATATTCCCTGTATTGGTTGCGGACAGTGTACCTTGTGGTGTCCTACCGGAGCAATTACCGAAACAGATGGTCTGACTGCATTGGTCGAGGCATTGAATGACCCCAATAAACATGTGGTCGTGCAAACCGCACCTTCTACCCGTGTGGCTTTGGGTGAAGAATTCGGACTGCCGGCAGGAACCAATGTCGAAGGCCGGCAAGTCGCAGCTCTTAAATCACTCGGCTTCGATACCGTGTTGGATACCAATTTTTCCGCTGACCTCACCATCATGGAAGAAGCAACCGAATTGGTACAACGAATCACCGGTAAATTAAATGCCCCAATTCCACAGTTCACTTCATGTTGTCCGGGTTGGGTGCGGTATTGTGAATATTTTTATCCTGATTTGTTGCCCAATTTATCGTCGGCAAAATCGCCAATGTCCATGTTGGGCGCAATGATTAAAACATATTATGCCGAAAAACGCGGTATCGATCCGAAAAAAATCTTTTCGGTCGCTGTTATGCCTTGCACCGCCAAAAAATTCGAAGCGGGACGACCGGAAATGAATCATTCCGGTTTGAAGATCGGCGATCCCAGTATTAGAGATACCGATTTGGTGATCACCACCCGCGAATTGGCAAAACTAATTAAATTGCGAGGACTTGATCTGTTAAAGTTGGAACCGGTCAGTTACGACAATCTTTTGAGTGAGTATTCTGGAGCGGGAGCGATTTTTGGAGTTACCGGCGGAGTGATGGAAGCGGCGGTTCGTACTGCTTACGTTCAGATTTCCGGCGAAAAACCTCCGGCTCTCCTCTTCAATCTCCAACCTGTACGCGGTCTTGCAGGAATGAAAGAAGCAACATTGGAAATTCCCAATCATGGTGAAGTTCGTGTTGCGGTTGTTGCTGGTATGGGCAATACCCATAAAGTGTTGGAACGTGTTCAAAATGGTACGGGGAATTGGCATTTTATTGAATTTATGGCTTGTCCGGGAGGTTGCATCAGCGGCGGCGGACAACCACGAACAGCCTTACCGCCTTCCGATGAAGTACGTTCCGCACGCATCGGTGCGCTTTACAATGTCGATGAACGCGCTACTGTTCGGCTTTGCCATGAAAACCCGGAAATTAAAACAGTCTATAAAGATTATCTCGGAGAACCCAACGGGCATCTTGCTCATGCCCTGTTACATACCCATTACGAAAACTACAGCATGCACCTGAAAAAAAAAGTTAATAGTTAATTGTCGGCAGTGAATCGTTAATCGTGAATAATTTACGATATTTTGAGGAGGTTATCATGTCCAAAGGTATATTAGTTAATCTTACGAAATGTATTGGTTGCGGTAGTTGTACGGTTGCGTGCAAGATGTACAACGGCAATCAATGGATTAACGAGAGAGCGGAAACAAACGGCGAACATGCCGAATTAGCAGACGAAAACTGGACGGTGATACAAAAATTCCGTGTACCGCAGCCGGTGGAGACCGGTAAAACAAACGAGACCAATCAAGAGATTTGGCGGTTTGTCAAACGGCAATGTATGCACTGTAAAGAGCCGGGTTGTGTATCGTCGTGTTTTGCCAAAGCCTTTCAAAAAACAGAGGCAGGACCGGTTATTTATTATCCTAATAATTGTGTTGGCTGCCGTTACTGTATGTTGGCGTGTCCGTTCAAGATTCCGAAATTTGAATGGGACAAAACGATTCCGGTGATTACAAAATGCGTGATGTGTGGTAACCGTATTGCGAAAGGTCAACAACCGGCGTGTGTATCGGTGTGTCCGACGAATGTGATGAAGTTTGGAGATCGCGACGATTTGTTAGCGGAAGCCAAAGAATTGGTCAGCAGTAAAGATTCACATTATGTTCAACATATTTACGGTGAAGAGGAAGCCGGAGGAACATCATGGATTTACGTTTCCGATACGCCGTTTGAACAACTCGGTTTCAAAATGAATGTTCCTAAAAAGTCCATTCCTTCGTACACGTCAACCTACATGCATTCGACACCGATTTTCGGTGCGATTTGGGCGTTGGTTTTAACAGGACTTTATTTCTTTACGAAACGAAAAGATCATGTGAAATCCGCTGAAAACAAAAACTCCGAAACAACGGAATAATTTTAGTCCGCTGATTACGCAGATTAGTTCGCTGATTATACAGATTAGTTCGCTGATTACGCCGATTAGTTTGCAGATTATACAGATTAGTCCGCTGATTACGCCGATTAGTTTGCAGATTATACAGATTAGTCCGCTGATTACGCCGATTAGTTCGCAGATTATACAGATTAGTCCGCTGATTACGCAGATTAGTTTGTAGATTATACAGATTAGTCCGCTGATTACGCAGATTAGTTCGCAGATTATACAGATTAGTCCGCTGATTACGCCGATTAGTTTGCAGATTATACAGATTAGTCCGCAGGTTACGCCGATTAGTTTGTAGGTGACGCAGAGAACATTGAAATTTTATGAATGAATTTGAATTTTACTTTTGAATCCTACCGGAATTACTTAACGTTAAAACAACCCAACCCAATTATTTCCAATGGATTTTAATCTTGAATTTAAGAAGTGGTTTATTCGTATTTCGTATGATCATTGGTCATTCCGAATTACGCCGATACGTTTTTTCCTAATTTTGTTATCGTTATTAACAGCGGCAATCATGCTCTACCGTTTTGCATTTGGATTGCAATCGGTTGCCAATCTCAATGATCATTGGCCATGGGGACTTTGGAAGGGTTGGGCGGTTTTTGCTGGTGCGGCGTTAGCGGGCGGCGGATATGGGACAACATTTCTTGTTCACATATTGCATATTGAACCTATAAAATCAATTTCGCGGCGAACTTTACTTATATCGCTTTTGGGTTACACACTGATGCTTGTTGGTCTTTTTACTGAAATTGGGCGTTGGTTTAATTTCTGGCGTCCTTATGTTTCGTGGGGACATGAATCGGCGTTGTTTGAGGTATTCTGGTGTGTTTCTTTGTACACGATTATTCAAGTTTTGGAATTGGCGGAAGTAATCACGGAAAAAGTGTTTCGCCAAATTCACTGGTTTTTTGTACGATTTTTTCCTGTTTTTGCGATTGTTGGTGTTATGTTACCGACGTTACACCAATCCTCTCTTGGGGCGATTTATTTGATGACCGATGGACGTTTGCATCCGCTTTGGTGGAGTCCGTTAATTTTTCTATTTTTCTTGTTGTCCTCACTTTTTGTGGGACCGGCGATGTTGGTGATGGAATCAGTGTTGGTTGGTTTTGCCTTCGGGCACAAAACATCAAACCGTACACTGAAAATACTTGCACGAATTGGTGGTGGACTGATGCTCCTTTATTTGGTGGTGAAAATTGGCGATCTTGTGGTTCACAATGAAACGGGATTACTTTTTGAAGGCAGTTTTGAGAGTTTTGCGTTTATTTTGGAACATTTATTTGGAGTGGTGATACCGATTCTGATTGTTTTTTCTCCACTTATTAACTATCGTGGTTGGATCATTACTTACGGATTTCTTACCAGTGTTGGGGTGTTTGCCAACCGGATGAACGTGGTGGTTACGGGTATGACACGCGATGCCGGTGTGATTTATTATCCGACATTGTGTGAAGTAATTATTAGTTTTGGATTGGTTTCAACCGTGTTGCTGGTCTATCTATTTTTGTGCGAAAACTTCAATATCTTATTAAAAGAAAAAGAAGCGTAGCAATATTTCAGCGGAATTATTATTGCTCCTACGTCTTGAAGGGCAGGATATTAGTGGAGAGTTGATAGTTCCCAATAGACAGTTACCGCAAATCAAATACCGGAAACAGCTTCATTGATAATACCAATGTAGAACGAAAAAAGACGAAAAATAACAAAAATGATACAAACCGCAATACAACCATATACCACAAAACCACCCGTAACCGACACGATTTTCAAATTAAGTAACGATTCCTGCAAATACTGATTTGTCAGTTTGTGCATTAATTCCGGTAAATTTCCGGACTGTTCACCGGAATCAATACCGGAAAGTAAATCGTCATCTAAATATTCGGCAGTTTGAAAAGCGTCTGTTAGGGAACCGCCGTTTTCTACGGTGTTGAGAATTGCCGGTAATTGATCGTGAACCGGCGCAAAACCGGAACCTTGAAACGAAAGAGTTAACGCACGGCAAACATCCATTCCGGTACGCATGGTTAAATGTAACCCCCAAGTCAACCGCATTAACGCAAACGTTTTCAACATCCTCCCGATTTTGGGAATCCTAAGAAGTAAATAATGAACAGGTCGGCTGCGTTGAATATTGCCTTTGATAAACCGATACAGAAAGACACCAAGTGATCCGGCAATAATAAGAAAAATCACGTATCGGATGAAACCGGTAACGCCGACAAGTCCCCAACCTAATAAATCTATGCGTTGTTTGGTGATCTGTTCGATAACACCGAGAGCCAAAATCAGAATCCCGACAATAATAACCGCAATAATAAATTCGATAATCGGCAATGTCAATGATTTGAGAAAATCTCGGCGAATTTGAATCATCTGATCATAATAATCGGCTAAATCCGTCAGCATTTCACCAAGATGACCGGATTCTTCACCGACTTCGATTAACGCTACAAACATTTCTCCGAATTGTTTTTTGAATGGTTGAAGTGATTCGGCAAGAGAAGAACCGTTTTCCAATGATTGGACAACTGATTGCCATATTTGGGGATGACGTTGTCGCGGTGCTTCCCGTTTTACCGCATCAATAAGATTGAGCCCTGCTTTGACTGAAATACCAACCCGATGACAAAATCCTGATAACTGTTTCATACGTGTAAAAATGTAAAGAATCGTAATATATCAGTGGAATTTTTGTAGTTACCAACAATAGGTAGCCCTGAAAGGGCGTTAAGATTATAACCCGCCCCAACGGGGTGGGTTAAATCCTCCCTAAGCAACAAGCCCTGAAAGGGCGATGGAATAGTGGAGAGTGGATAGTTCGCAAGCGGATTACGACCAAAACGTTTTGAATCCGCGTGCGAACTATCAACTATCAACTATCAACTATCAACTAATATCCTGCCCTTTCAGGGCGTTGTTTCACAAGGAATTTTTACCCACCCCGTTGGGGTGGGCTATAATCCTGACGCCCCTATCGGGGCTAATGGGAAAAACAAAAATGCCGCTGATATATTACTATTTTTAAAAAATTAAATTTTGATTTAAATCCCTAATTTTTACTTTAATAAATTTAAATGATATTTTGATTCAAATTAAAATTTTCTCTGTGTTCTCTGTGTTCTCTGTGGTTAAAATTAATTTTTAGAGATTCCCAATTACTAAAATACTTGAAAAATAACCGGTAATAATTTTATTCCCGTGAAATCCGTTATGATTCGGAAAAAAGAAATACCACGAAAACTAAAAGTATTGTAATATATCAGCGGAATTATTATTTGTTTCTTCTTCACTCCGAAAGAGGTACGATTTTCACCGAATAGTCACAAGAATAAGATCACGACCGAATAGTAACAAAACAACACTTACGTCTTGACGTATTCATTGTTTTCTGGGACAATATCTGAAATTTGTGGTGTTGCGGAAAACCCATACGGTTCAATGAATTTTATTTTAATGTTGTCATTATGTTTATTTCTCTTGATTGGATTTCAGATTACGTTGATCTTAAAGGACTCGAAACCAAAGAAATTGTCAACCGGATTACGTTGGCAACTGCGGAAGTGGAAGGAATTAAGGAAATCCGCCGGTTTGTTAAAGGAGTTGTCATTGGTGAAGTGAAGAGTGTTGAAAAACTGACGGATAAACTGACTTTTTGCCAAGTCGATTGTGGTCGGAAAACTTACACAACTGTTTGCGGTGCTTCGAATATTCGTGTTGGTCTTAAAGTTCCGTTTGCGCGTGTTGGGACTGTGTTGGCAGGCAACATCAAAATTGAAGAATCAGAACGTTCCGGTAAACCAAGTCAAGGAATCCTTTGCAGTGCGGCGGAATTGGGAATGTCCGGCTGGCACGAAATTGTTTTGGAATGCCCTGACAATATCGAATCGGGAACTCCGTTAGAAAAATTTGTTCCCGAAACAGATACATTGATTGAAATTGATAACAAAAGTCTGACACATCGTCCCGATCTTTGGGGACATTACGGATTTGCGAGAGAGTTTGCCGCTGTTTTTCGCCGAGAATTACAACCACTGGCGCAACTCGATTTAACAGCGTTTAATCATCTTCCGGCTTATCCGTTGAAAAACGATGATTACGAAAATTGTCCTTGTTACGGTTGTATTGAATTTCAGACACGCGGAACGATTCCTTCTCCGTTATTCATACAACGCCGGCTTCACGTACTTGGTATGAGATCGTACAATTTGCTGGTCGATGTAACAAATTATGTCAACTGGGAAATCGGACAACCGACTCACGCATTCGATGCCGATAAACTCGGAGGAATTAAAATTGTTACGCTTGGGCGGAAGGACAAATTTGAAACACTGGATGGACAAATACGGAATTTACTTCCAGAAGATTTACTCATTTGGGGTAAACGTCCGGGCGGTGAATATCGTCCGGTTGCTCTTGCCGGAATTATGGGCGGTCTCGAAACCGAAGTTACAGAATCAACCACAAAACTGTTGCTCGAATCTGCGAATTTCAAAGCGTCCCGAATTCGCCGAACCTCAGGAAGACTCGATCTTAAAACCGATGCGTCACAGCGTTACGAAAAATCACAGCCGCCGGCGAATATCAAAACCGGTATTGCACGGATTCTGAAATTGATCGAAGATTCCGGCGCAAATCTAAATGTTTTAAGCCGATTCACGATTGACGGCAATTTGCAGAATGAAATCCGAACAATAATGATTCCCGCCAACCGTTTGGAACAACTCGCCGGAATCACTCTTCCACACGAACAAGTTTTGAATATTTTACATTCGCTTGGTTTTGAAGCGGAATATCAGCACGATAACTCCAATACCGCGAATAAATTGAACAAAGACAATAAATCCGACCAACCCCAAGCCGACGAACCGCAAATCAAGGGAATTGGTCAATCACTTGTTGTCGGCGTACCGTCATTTCGCAGCCAAAAAGATATTTCAATTCCTGAAGACATTGTCGAAGAGGTATTACGGATTTTCGGATACGATAATATTCCGCCGGTGCTGCCTTCGCAACCGATTAAGCCGTTGTTTATCGAAAAGCCGCTTAAAATGGAACACAAAATCAGACGGATTCTTGCCGCCGGACATCGGTTTCTTGAAGGACATCTTTACGTTTGGTTCAATGATCATTGGCTTAAAACAATTGGTTTTGAACCTGGTGAAACGTTGGTGTTACGCAATCCGACTTCACCGGAAACAACTCGGCTTCGTACCACTTTGGTTCCGAATCTTCTGGCGTTGATTCCGAAAAACCGTCCGTTTCGTGATTCATTCCGGTTGTTTGAAATTGGGCGGACATTCTTTTCCGTCGGTAAAGACCGCGAGTGTAACGAAAGACATCATCTGGCGGGAATTGCTTTTCAGCGATCTGGGGTGTTGGAGGATTTTTATCTTTCGGTAAAATCCGCAGTGGAAGATGTTCTGGTGATTTGCGGAGTTCAAAATATCCGGTTTGCCGACGGCGAGTCGCAACAACCCGAACAACTTGTTAAGGGTTCATGGCATATTCCGGGTTGTTGGGTAACTGTTCAATCAGGTAATGCGTATTTAGGCAGTATGGGTGTTGCCGACAAGGAATTTATGAACAAAATTTGTCCTGAAGGCGGACAAATTGTTTGGTTTGAACTGGAACTCGATAAAATAAACGGAACTCTTTACCCTGAAATCCGTTTTGAAGAACCGCCGCGTTATCCGTTATCATGGCAGGATTTTTCATTGATTTGGAGTATTGATCAGGGATTTGACCAACTGGAAGCGGTTCTTGATCTGTTCCAAAATCCGTTAGTTGTTCGGCGTGAGATGCTTGTTTCTTATCGTGGAAAGGGACTTGAAAAAGGCACTGCCAGTTATTCGTTTCGGTTTTGGATTGGGGCGCCGGATCGCACGCTTTCCGGTGAAGAAATCGAGTCATTCCATCAAGCGTTTTTGACGTTTATTCAGGAACACCATGTCGCATTACGGGCTTAACGTTTCACTTTGTAAACCTTGGCAAGTTTCATTAACAAATTGTAATGGGGAGTCGATTTTTGATATCTATTCAGTCGTACTCTTCTTTTATGGTTGTCAACCTTTCGTCGTATTGT
>JAITBS010000573.1 GCA_031283515.1 Planctomycetaceae bacterium | reverse complement strand
AAGAAAAAACGAGATGAAATTTTCGCAAAGGATCAAGATCAAATACTTCGTAAAAAATTTGTTGAAGATCAATTAAAAAATAAAAAATTGTTGCAAATATGTATTATCTCTTATTATTTGCAGAAACCTGAAAATTACCATGAGCTTATAGAACTTTTAAATGAATATAAAATTGATATGAATATGAAAACCTCAATTCTTGAACTTTACAAAAATTTAAAAGATAATCCGGCATTTACAAAAAAAACACGAGATTTTCTTACATACAGCCGTTTTTATAATCCAATTTAATTTTAGATTTCTTTTTTTTCGTTTTGGTTATTTTCAATTTAAATATAACAAGTTTTTATTAAATCCCAAAATTAGGAAGATTATTATGAAAAAAATTATTTTAATTACAATAATGTTTGTATCAATATCAGATTGTATTATTCCGGCGCAAAATTCTGAGACTTACAGAAGCCAATGTTATCGCACAAATATTGATATTGCTAAAATGAGTCAAGATGAATTTAGTCGATTATTAGATAATGCACTTGCTTTGATCAATAACAATGACCTAGTACAAGTTACAGATATTTATAAAAATATTCGTTATACACAAAGTGATGACGATATTTATATTGATCGGGTTCAACATATTCTTTGGTTGGTTCAGCCGTCTTTTGAAACGGAACCAACACTCCGAAAAGAAGTGATGCGTTTAGCAATAAGTGTTACAGATATTGATATAAAACCTCCTCAATGGAGTGCTTTGATCAAACAGCTTCGTACTTTTGAATACATACTTGCAGGTTACGAATTTCAATGTCGTAGAGCTCGGTATCCCAAGAAAGGGTATGGCAGTACTCTTCAGGAGGTTCCCGATCAAGAACTGCGAAAAAAACGAACGGATCAGTTACTGGCAATTTTGCAAAAAATGATTTCCGATATTGATGATACATGGACACTAGAATCAATACCAATGGAATCAGTAGATGTCAAGGTTATTTATCTCGCAGTTGGTGTTTATGCTCAACTGGAAGCGGAGTTTGAAACAAAAGATATTAAAAATGAAACAGAACGAGAAAAAGCCATATTGAAAATTAGAGAAAAAGCCGCTGCAAAATATTTGAAGATAGCAGAAGACAAAGTAAAACCTTTTCGTGAATACCAACATCAAAAATTTTTGCATGATATGAAAGATGAATGGGAACCTGTTGTCATTGGACTTATCACTACTTTTTATGCGATGAAACCTGATAATGATGAAGAACTCACCGAACTCTTAAAAAAACATAAAATGAACGAAAAATTTACGCAAACGGTGTTTGAGGAACTCAAAAAGAGAATGGCAAAAAGTGAAAATTGAATCGATAATTATTTATAGATTAACAATAAAATCCATCCGGTAAAGTATTTCCCAAACAGATTTATTATTCTTTTATCCTTTCAATCCAGTTTAATTTTCGTCTTCATTTTTTTGTTCCGCAACTCCGTAATCCGGTTGATACTTTTGTTAGTAGATTCAAAATCAATTTTAGGTGAAATCTCTTGCCGGATTGATGGTAAAGAATATCTTTATACAGGAAAATATAATCTTAATTACATAACATTTCAAAAATTACAAGAAAAAATAAAAAGGGAGAAAGAAAACGAAATTAAAAAATAAGTAATCTATCAGTGGAATATTCGTCAACTTGTTTAGCAATGGAACTCCAAAGCCGACTTGCCCCTGTTGACGGACGGAAATGAAGGACTCACGGCGTACAACACAATAACAAAACCAACGGATACGACCGTGGGTTTATTGTATTGTATTGTATTGTATTGTATTGTTTAAAAACCCTTCGGCGAAAAGTCGCCTGCCGCCATTGAAATTCGTTTCAATTATTTGAATTGTTTAATATGAATTGTTACAACATTAAAATAATAAATGCAAGAAGTACACCAGAGTTATGCATTAGATATTACATTATTGATGTTACATCGTTTTGTGTTTTTCCGTTCAAAAAAGACCGGAAATTTTCGACGGCGATTTTGAGTAATCGTTTTCTGGCAGCCAATGTCGCCCAGGCGATGTGAGGAGTGAAAAAGCAGTTACGGGCATGGAACAACGGATTTGACGAGTTGGGCGGTTCTTCGGAGAGAACATCCAATCCGGCTCCGGCTAAACGTTCCGAATTTAATGCGTCGGCAAGAGCCTGTTCATCAATCAAAAGACCTCGCGAAACATTTAATAACAATGCCGTTGGTTTCATCAATGCAATTGTTTCAGAATTAATCATTTGCGGGTTTTCTGAAGTGAGCGGACAATGCAATGACACAACATCGCTTTGTTTCAAAAGTGATTCGAGAGTAACCATTTGTACGAAGGGATCGGTTATTTTTGAATGAGGTCTGGGAGTGTACGCTAAAACATTCATTCCGAACGCATCAGCAATTTGTGTAACACGCCGTCCGATAGCACCGTAACCAATTGTCCCGAATGTTAAGCCGGACAATTCGATGAGTGAATGATTCCAATAACAAAAATTAGGGCATTGCGACCAATCGCCGTGTTTTACGGAGTCATTGTGATCACTGAGTCGGAATGTCAAATTAAGAAGATGAGCCCAAGTCAACTGTACAACAGATTCCGTACTGTAACCAGGAATATTAGTTACATGAATGCCGCGTTGCCGAGCAGCGTCCAAATCAACAACATTATAACCTGTTGCGAAAATACCGATATATTTCAATTTCGGGAGTTGTGACAAAACCTCTTTACTGAAAAGAACTTTATTTGTAAAAACCGCATCCGCATTGATTGCTCTGGGAATCACTTCGTTAGGTTTACTGTGCGGATATACAGTTAATGTACCGAATTGTTCCAGATCACTCCAACTCAAATCACCGGGGTTGAGTGCCTCGCCGTCAAGAATGGTTATTTGTAAGGTCATCGTTATTTGTTGTTATTGTTATGAAAATTTGTAGATATGTCCGCAAGTACAAGGATTTACGGGACAGTGTTTTTGTTCTATAATTTCAAAGTTCTGTTTTTTTTCGGGTAATTTCATCAATACGTATTGTTTCTTTCCGGTTTTCTTCGGTTTGATATTTTTCGTATTGTTTTTCTTTGAGCTTTTCAATAATTTTCAGTTCTTTATTGGCTTCAAGGACGGCATTACGGCGGTGTTCGATTTCTTCATTGATTTGCCGAAGGTGTTCTTGTACAACATTAATTTGGGCATTTAGGTAGGCTTCGTGTCTTCGGAGACCAAGCAAAAATTCAATGTCAACAGTTCCGATTTGTAACCGTTGCCGCCCAGCCGCAATATTTTCAGCAAGTTCATGTTCGAGTGCTTGTTGTTTTTCTTCAACAATCCGACGCGCTTCGTAAGCCGTTGCAAGTTCCCCTTGCTTCTCTTTCAGAATATTGTCACGAATCGTTATTAACGGTTCAAGTCGAAACCGGAATGTCATAAATGTAATTCGGAAAAAAAATTATTGTAATTGTTTATTTTTCAAGGATACAAACCCAATAAACGCAACAGTTTTACAGATGTTCTAAAACGATATCCATAATGGTTCTTCTGAAATTGTCCAGTAATTGTTCTCAGGAATTTTGAGAGGAGTTCCGAATAAGTTACAAGAATTGATTGCCGTTTCGGTCAGTCTGACTTTTTGTGTTCCCTCCGATGTCCACAAAACAAGAATATCCGGTTCGTTTGGCTTTTGAAGTCGGAAAGCGAAAAGATTCTCTTTTTCGTTGCCGATTTGTTGGTCGGCAATAATGTTACGACCGGCGGTCTGACGTGTCATCACCGCAAACGCAATGTATGCCGGTTTAGCATGAAGCCCAAGCCGGTCATCACGGAGTAAACCAAAATTTTGTTCCTCGTCAAGTTGGTCAAGTCCTCTGTTTTTCAGATTGTACCAAAAATATCGTTCAACAACTCCGGTTGCCAATAAAGGAATCGCCGACCGAACCAACATTGACGCCTGAAACAGTTCCGCATCGGGAGCAGGATGTTGTTTCGGTGTGGGCCAACTAATTTCCGTAATCCAAATTTTCGGTTTCGGGCAACCATTTTGTTTCATTAAATCGGCAACATGAAGAACTTCATTGACAATACCTTTATCCGGTTTTTTCGGATGACGATAGGGATGAAGCGAATAAGCGTCACAATATTTCATGGCACCGGCTTTGAGTTCCGCTTCGATTTCTTTGACATGATAAGCAGGATGATCACCGCCGCCGCCAATAATGTACACATCGGGATTTTCCGCTCGAATCGCTTCTGAAGCCGCTTTGAGAAGATGAACATAATTTTCCGGCGTGTTTTGTTTTTCTTTCGATTTGATATGATCCATTCCAACTCCGATATACCATTCATTCCAAATTTCAACATATTTAATCCGATTTTTGTAATGCTTAACAAATTGTTTCGCATATTCCGCATAACCCGCCAATGCTTCCGGCGAAACCGGATAACCGTAATTATCGTAAAATGGATTCGCGTAATTCAAAATAATTAACGGATCAATTTTGTGTTTAATCGCTTCATTAATATATTCCTCTGCTTTGGGCGGAAAAACATATTCGTCTTTGTTTTTTTCAACCATATTCCAAAGAACTTCATCACGTAACATACCCATACCGGAACGATTAATAAACGGCATTGAGTTAATCGACCACCAATTCCAGATATAATGCGTACAAACACCGAAACGCTCATCAATCGGAGTATTCGGTTGCATTGATCCGAAGGAAAAGAAAATCGGTAAACCTGTACGATTTTTTACTGTTGAATTACCGGACGAATTTTCGGATATCATTGTTTCAGGAAATAAAACACAACGAACTGCACCCGGCGCCGTTACCGGAATTTCAACAACAACACCTTCCGCCGGAACCGCAAGTCCTTTGTGTAACGTCAATCCGTCCACTGTTTGACCATTGACTTTAATGTTGACCGAATCAATAAACAGTTTTTGTGCAGAACGGTAAATAAATTTATCACGTGTTGATTTGTGATCGTTTGTTTTTTCAAAGGAATCACCGTCTTTGACGGAACGAAAATCAAATTTAGCGTACAATTTTTCATTTTCTTTGAGAAGATCAGGTTTGATGGGAGCCAGCCGGAAACGAAGGATTCCTTGTCCGTCAAAAATCAACGCACGTGGATTGTCGGCGGCAAACTGTAATTTCAACATTGATTCCGGTTCCGGTTCTGCCGGTTGGTACAACACAAGATCACTTATTTCAACTGTCCCTTTTCCCGCAAAATCTTTTCGCGGACGATCCAACAGAATGGACTCAATTTTGCACGGAAATTGTAAAATTTTATCGTTATCACCGCCCCATGATTCCCAAGCATGAGGCTTTCGTTCAACCGGAACGAATTGCATTTCGCCGTTTGGTTGTCCGAAGGACTGCTGATGAATTTCACCTGACGGATCACAAAAACGTACCGCAACCGTACCGATTTCATTGAAACTCGTCTTGAAACGACCGCCGAACCGGCTATTCGGTTTCGTAACTTTAATCGGCGTTAATAAATGTACGTATTCAAATTCTTTATTGCCCAAAAATTCACATTGAATAACTATTTTCTTTTTGTCAGGCTGTGTAACAAGTTCCGACTGTGTACTTTGCGGATGAGTAATGGTTCGAAATCCCGAATCGGTAAGATCGAAAAATTCTCCTTGCGGCGAGTAACGGAGCGGATCAAGAGTACTGTTATCTATGATCGGCGGATCGTAGTCAATCCAATCATCCGCGAAAAGAATTGCGTTTCCGAAAAACAACAGAAAAAGTATAACAAAAATTCGCATCATATTCCCCTTATAAGATTACGGTTTAGCTCGAACACGATAAACAGCCGTAGATGTTTTTTTGAGTTCTTCGTTTGGACAAAACGTTTCTAGGATACCATCAGCAATAAATCTGTCAATAAGTACCGGTTGAACAACTTCGCTGTAACCATAATTTCCCGGACTACGGAATCGGGCAATTTCACTCCAATCAATAAGAATAAACGCAATACCGCGCTCTTGAAATTCCGCCATCGGCTCCGAAGACGCGGCAATCTCTTTCAACGGCGATTCATTGAAACAAGAATGATACAAAACCGGTATATCATACAAAAAAGATTTTGCTTCACCGACCAAAAGGATTTTTTTCTGATTTTCAGGCGGATGTTTGTTGAACCATGTTGCCCAAGATGTTGAAATATTAGGATCAGATCGCATTGATTTTAATGAAGCAAAAAAACGATTGTTCTTTCCCGGCGCAGGCGAACCGGCAACCAGAAAACAATAAACACAACTCAAGATCAACAAAATATTCAATGTAATTTTCCAATGTTTCTCTGTACTCCATGTTGCGCCTATTCCGGCAAACAGTGTTAAAACGGGAAGTGCCGGAAGCCAAAACCGGTCAATCCGATGTGTCAGAAACCACCACGTTACAAAAACAAAGGAAAGCCACAGCAACAAAAAATAAAGAAGCCTGCGTTTTTCCCATCGTAATTTTGTTGCAAGAACAAGCAGAAAAAACGGAATCGTCAGCGGTGCGTTCCAAGCACTGCTCAAACCGACACGCTCAAAATCATGGAAAAATGTTGTCGGCTGAAAATCATCTGGTGAATGAACTCTTGTCCATCGTGCATCAATCTCAGGTGTCCATGAACCGGTTGAATCACCAAAGATTGAAAAACAAAGAGGATAAACCGGATTGCCCGTGTAATAATAATTTTTGAAATACCAACCGCCGCAGGATATTGAAACACCAATAGTAAAAATCAGAATAACCGCTATTACAGTACGGAAATTTGATTTTCTGAATGTTGTTATTGAAATAAAAATGGCAAGCGGAACAACAACAAACAACATTGCCGGATATTTACACGCCGCTGCACTTCCGGCGAAAAAACCGGTAAGGAAAATCAGTAACCCATTGATTGACGTCAAGTATTCTGTAACACTCTGATTTTTCGGACAAATTTGTAATTCCGATTTGCCGGATATTTCGGGAAGTTTCTTTTTGAAAAATTGTTCCGTTAATATAGCGGTATAAATTGCGGAAAAAGCGTACATTCCAACTACCGAGTCAATAAGTCCGGCAGTGGAAACATAAATGATCCACGGTGACGAAAGATATAAAATCATAGCAACAAGTCCCGCTGTTTCAGAAAAGAAACGTTTGCCGAAAGTGTACAAACCCAAAGCAGTCAGAATTGTTGTCAAAGCGATAAGTGTTTTGCCGGTCATCGCTCCGGTAAAAGAATCACCGGTCAACACCATGCCCCAAACATAAAACATTTCCGTACCAAAAGGCATATTGGCATAAACATTGTGCGGTAAAAAACCAATTCGTCCCGTTTCCACAAATTCACGCGCTCCGGCAAGATGATATGATAAAACATCATAATCTGTTGAAGGAATCATACCACCAAGAATTAACAGAAACGAAAATATCGGTAAAATAATAAAGAACCCGACTTTTTTAAACAAAAACCATTTTTCCGGCTCCGGCAATACTTGTTTCGGCAATGGATGAACCGATTGAAAGGAGTTAGCGTTTCGATAACAGAATAAACTGTTCAAAAAAAGAAATAGAAGAACACCAAGTATTGTAAAAAATCCGACAACTCCGGTATGATTGATATTGCCGCATAAACCAAGACCAAGCATGATTAGAGAACAAAAACTCAAACCGGTAATTGTTGACAATAACCAATGTTCCCATCGTGAAATTATTTTGTACCAAGATTTAAACGGCAGTAACGATAAGATAAACCAACCGTAACCACTTGCCGCCATAAAACAAAGGCTGGCAGCACAAAGAATCGGTAATCGGTCTGTCAACGAAATTGTACCGCCCAAACCAATCCATGCCGTCAAATATTCGTCCGGTAACAGAAGATAGGAAAAAAACAAAAATCGTCTCCATGTAACATCACTCAATCCTTTATATGGTTCAAACGGTGTTGCAAAGAAAAGCAAACTGTAAATCGCAATACCCAATATAATAAGCAGAAATATCAACCGTTTCATAAAATAAAAATTTATTTCATATTTTAATGTGATATTTGTAATTAATTTGACAGATGTTTATTGGCGTGTCCATCAAAATTACGTAAATTATCTGTGAAACTTCCGGTCGTTTTCAATAACATTCCTGATTTCTTCCAAAGCCATTCCGGTGAATTTTCCCAAAATAGGGAACCAAAATACTTAATATAAACAATAAATCATGAAAAATCAAGACAAACACAACATCTTTACCGGTGGAATGACGCCGGTGTTTACAACGATTGTGCGGAAATGACAAGGAATTATTTTTTTGAAATATCACCGCATTTCATCAGGTTATGTCCATTTCGTGCTGTTATTTTGGTTGCGAACAAACAACCGGACTAATAATTTAATATGGGAAAAAACATTTCAAACTAACTGATAGACGAAATAATCAATAAACAGTATAATGTGATAAATTAAATATGAATGTTTAAATTGACCACTTTCAACCAAAATGCCTACTTTAATATCGCTTACCTTTTATTGGACGCGAACAATACTATACTTTTATTTAATTTATTTCATCAGAAAAAATATTTAGTACGGAAAAATAATTATGCGCATTAAAAAAATCCTTATTGAAAATTTTCGCGGTATTCACAAAATGGAGTTGGAACTTCATCCGAAATTAAACGTCTTCATCGGTACAAACGGCGCAGGAAAATCAAGCGTGTTGGATATTATCGCCTTGATTTTTTCACGTTCTCCAATTTTTTCGAACGGAAATAATTTGCCGATAAATTATAGGGATGTACGGAAAGGAACTGATCATATTTTTGCCGGATTGTATTGTGAAATATTTAATACGGAATATCGGCTGGATATGAGTTATTCGGAAACACACCAAATGTCAAATACAGAACCCGCCTTTGAAAATATTGCAGCGCAACGAAAACGGGAAATCTCTGTTGACAATAATGTATCATTAAACTTTCCTCTTATTGTTTATTATCCGACGAACCGTACATTTGCAGAAGTGCCGGAACGAATACGCGGTTTTCGTCCTATTATTAATCAACTTGATGCTTTGGAAGGAACTTTAGATAATGTATTGGATTTTCATTCATTTTTTGGTCGAATACGGGAATGTTTTCATTCGAGTGATGACAATAATGAAATTTTTCAAGATTCATTTTCAAAACGATTTTGTTCTCAAAAAAAAGCGATACAAAACGCCATCTCTTATATTTTTGACGGTTTTTCATCATTACGTGTCGAACAAAATTCGTTCAAAATTATTATTGATAAAAATGGAAATTCTCTCGAACTGTCCCAATTATCCGACGGTGAAAAAAATCTTATCGCCTTAACCGGTGATTTAGCGCAACGATTATCAATTGCCAATCCTACTCTTGAAAATCCGCTTGAAGGAGAAGGCGTTATTTTGATTGACGAAATTGATTTGCATCTTCATCCGCAATGGCAACGAATGATCTTGCCGAAATTAACTGCAACATTTCCGAATTGTCAGTTTATTGTTTCAACTCATTCGCCGCAAATTCTCGGTGAAATACGTAGCGAAAATGTTATTTGCCTTCAGGACGGAAAGAATGGAATCGAAGCATTGTCGCCAAGCTATGAAATATTCGGACAAACAACTGATGTTATTTTGCCGGACATTATGGAAACAAAAAATCGCAACGAATTTGTTGATAAACAACTTGACCGGATTTTTGCGGCTATTGATAAAGGCAATATTATCGAAGCAAAAAATCTTAAAAATGAACTGGAAATCAACGCAAAAGATATTCCAGAATATGCGAAAATCGAACTGCTTATTCATCGAAAGGAAAAACTCGGCAAATGAAATATATCGTTAAAAATAATAACAAAAATATACAAAACCTTTTTAAACGTTGGCAAGAACGCGGCGGTTGGAATGCAGATGAGTTTGATAATAAAGCAAAAAAACTTAAACAAAAAATTAAAAACTCACTTTTGACAGAACAAGGTGAAATCTGTTGTTATTGCGAAGAACGAATTACAATTCATAATAGTCATCTCGAACATTTGAAACCGAAAGGAAAAGCTGAATTTGCGTATCTTATTTCGAATTATGAAAATATTCTTTGTTCCTGCAATAACACTCGCTCGTGCGGTAAGAAAAAAGGCGAAAACGTAATTCCGATTTCTCCATTGGATGAGAATTGTGAAGATTTATTTACCTATTCAGATCACGGTAAAATAATCGGAGAAAATCAAAACGCCAATGATACAATTCGAATATTGAATTTAGACTCAGAACATTTTAATTCCGCCCGCCGACAAATTATTGAAACTTTTATTGGCGTCCTAGATAACGTTGCTGATATTTCATTATCGGAATTTGATAATTGGACAACCGATTATTTGACACAAAAACCATTTGTCCGCTATTGGACAACTGTTAAATGGACAAGCAAAAAATATCGTACATTTTTTGAGTGATTCATTATTTAGTTACGACAGAAACATAATTACAATGAAACTTTACGCTTTTACAACGCCGGAAATTCCGAAACATGACGGTTATCTCAAAATTGGTGAAACTCACGGGGATATTGATAAACGGATTAAACAAGAGAGTCATGAACTCAATGTCGAGTGTATTCGTGTTTGGAGTGATGCGGTAATTACGGAACGCACTCATATCGATAAAATGATTCACCGTTATTTGGCGGAACATGGTTTTCCGATTCAACAATTTTCCGGAACGGGACAAAATACCGAATGGATAAAATGTACAATTGCCGATATTGAAAAGGCGTTTGCGGCTGTTAAAGAACAACTGTACCAAGATGAGATCCAACGTCAGGAACTTTGTGATAAGTTCTATCTTGAAATCCGAAACTGGTATTACTGGACAGCAAAAAACGGTAATGACCCTTATTCTGTAGCGGATACTGAATTTACTGTTCGGCTTATTATTCGGTTGTTGCTCTGTTTTTTTTTACAGGAAAAAGGACTTGTTCCTAAAGAATTGTTTGATGAACATTTTCTCAAAGAGAACTTAAAAGAAAATGAAGAATACCGTTACTATAGTGCGATTTTACGTAATTTATTTTTTCATTGTTTAAATACACCTATTAAAGAGCGTGATGAAATTGAGTACAAAAAACTCATTAAAAATATCCGCAACGTTAAAGAACAATTTCACAAAGTCCCGTTTCTTAACGGCGGTTTATTTTACGAGTACGAAGGCGATGATTTTCCGTTGAGCGATGATTATTTTTTTTCGGAATTACGGACACGGCATATCGTCGAACTTGGCGGCGATTACAAGGTTGCCGGAATTATTAGGATATTATCGCAATATCGTTACAAGTTGACCGTCGATGATTTATTTGATTTGGAATATGCCCAAACGGTTGACCCTGAATTTATCGGTAAAGTGTTTGAAAGTTTATTGACGTGTATTGATGCAGATACCAAAGAGAATCGGCGTAAAGTTACAGGAAGTTTTTATACGCCCAAAGAAGTCGTTGATTATATGGTCAATGAAGCGTTAGGTGCGTATTTACAAAACAATAATGATTTATTGCAATGTAAAATTCTTGATCCCGCTTGCGGCAGCGGCGCATTTCCGTGCAATATAATGACCAATATTATGAATCGTATTGACCCTGATAAAAATTTTACGGCAACAGAACGTTATCGTAAGAAAATTGAAATTTTGCAAAAAATAATTTACGGAGTTGATATTCAACCAATTGCCGTACAAATTACGGTGTTGCGATTATTTCTGTCGTTAATTCAAGAAATTGTTCCCGATAAGAAAAAAGATAATTACGGTATCGAACCGCTGCCAAATCTTGAAACAAAATTTATTTGTGCGAATACACTTATTAGTTTGCCAAAAGAAAAGCAAAGAAAATTAGAGTTACCGGCGATCAAAACCACAATAAAACAACTACTGTTGACGCGGGAACAACATTTAACAGCAAGTACATTACAAGAGAAAAAAAGATTACAAGATTTCGACGAAGCGTTGCGTAAGACATTGAGTGAAGTGATGGAAGATGCCGGCGATTTATCACACGAAACTGCAGAATTACTCTTACAATGGAACCCTTACGACCAAACAAAATCAACTCCGTTTTTCGACCCACAATATATGTTCGGAATTACGAACGGTTTCGATATCGTAATTGAAAATCCGCCGTATGTTTTTGCACGAAATAGTAAATTTAAGAGAATTTCAGCAACAGACAAAAAATATTTTTATGAAAATTACACTCTTTCGGAATATCAAATAAATCTTTATCCTTTGTTCATTGAAAAAGGGACAACGTTATTAAAGAATAATGGTTACTTGTGTTTAATTACGCCGAATAATTGGTTGACGCTTAATACGAATCGAAAATTACGGCGATTTGTTTTGGACAGATCAAATATTACAATATTGAATTTTTATAAGCATGTCTTCAAATCGGCTAATGTCGATTCGGTTATTGTTCTTTTTCAAAATATCGTTTCAGAAAAAAGTAAGATACGGTTAGCCGAATGGGACAAAAATTATAAACTTATCGGCGAAATTGAAAAAAATCAATTCTTAACCGCTAAAGATTACGTCATTAATATTGAAGCAATTAAAGGAAAGAAAACGTGGACATTGCTTGAAAAGATTGAAAATAACGGTATTGCGTTGTCTCAAATTGCAAAAGTCAAATGCGGTTTAGGCGCGTATGGACACGGAAACGGAATACCGCCGCAAACTAAAGAAATGATAACCAATAGGGTTTATCATTCAAAAATCAAAAAAGGCGGCGACTGGTTTAAGTATATTGAAGGTGAAGACGTCATGCGGTATTTTTGCGGTTGGAACAATGAAGAATACTTAAAATACGGTAAACATTTGAGAGAACCAAGAAATGATTGGAATTTATTTTCAACGCCGCGAATTTTAGTAAGACAAATACCTTCGCCGTTGCCTTATTGTATCAATGCCTGTTATACGGAAGAAACTCTTTTAAATGATAGAAATTCAATGAATATCGTTTACATAAAGGTTTCACCGTTGTATTTACTGGGCGTTTTAAATTCAAGAGTTATTTCTTATTGGTTTGCTTATAAATTTGGAAAGTTACAACGCGGAATTTTCCCGCAATTTAAAATTAATGAGTTAGCGCAATTTCCAATTCCCAATGCCTCTAGCGACAAACAGAAACCGATAATTGCACTTGTCAAGAAAATTTTTGTTGCTAAAAAGAAAAATCCCGCCGCCGACACATCAACGCTTGAACAACAAATTGATTCGTTAATTTACGGACTTTACGGCATTACACCGAAAGAACAAGCGATTATTGAAACACGTGTTTCAATGTAATGCCTACATTACAATAAACACGGACATTCACAAAAACAAACAATTACAATGAGACTTTACGCTTTTACAACGCCGGAAATTCCGAAACATGACGGCTATCTCAAAATCGGCGAAACTCATGGAGATATTGAAGAACGTGTCAGTCAAGAAGGACACGAACTTAATATTAAACGAAAAATCGTTTGGCAAGATAGTGTCATTACGGAACGCACTCACCTTGATAAAATGTTGCATCGGTATCTGGTACGTGAAGGATTCATAATTCAACAATTCGATGAGACCGGACAAAATACCGAATGGATTAAATGCACCGTTGCCGATGTCGAAAAAGCGTTCAACGTTATAAAAACACAAATTTATAACGATGAGTTACAACGTGAAGAGTTTGGACAACAATTTTATCTTGATATTCGTAAATGGATTTATTGGACGGCAAAAACCGGAAATGATCCCTACTCCATCGCCGAACCTGAATATACGTTGCGTTTAATTATTCGTCTCATGCTCTGTTT
>JAITBS010000563.1 GCA_031283515.1 Planctomycetaceae bacterium | reverse complement strand
AAAGAAGTGTAAACAAAAAGGCAGATTTTTAGAGATTGATCAGTCTATAGAGGAATGGCACTGTCGATAAATTTTTTTCTTTCGCCCCAACGGGGCAATGCGTAACAACCCGCCGCAACGCGGCGGGGAATAGCTTATTCAAACAATCGCCCTGTAAGAGCAATGGAATAGTGAATAGTTATGAGTGAATAGTGAATAGTGTTGCAAGCGGAGTAATACCAAAACAGTAATACTTCCGCTTGCGACACTATCAACTATCCACTCTCAACTATCAACTAACCACTGTCCTTTCAGGACGAAGAGGAAAATAAAAATTCCACTGATATATTACTTTTATTTTAATAAATTTAAATTATGTTTTGATTCAAGTTACCATTTTCTCTGCGTTCTCAGTGTTCTCTGTGGTTTAAAATTAATTTTTGGAGGTTCCCTTTTAGTTTTTTAGTTGCAAACAATCCGTGTTTGAGTTTTGCGGTTCGTTGTTCCAATCATATTCCGGTTCGGAGTTACGTTTTTCGTAACCGAGATTTTTGAGAACTTCGAGAATTTCGGAGCATGTTGGAAACATACGTCCGCTGGTTCGTTTGTATTCGTTTAATGCGTTCATAAATTCGATTTCGTCTTGCGAATAATCGCGTTCACATGTTGACGGGTCAATCTGACGGCGACGAATTTTTTTCTTCTGTTTCGGTAATGCTGCTGGAGGCGGAGTTGTTGTTGGTTTATCAATCCGCTTAAAATCATACAAGTCAGACAGATTTTGTTCAACAGGTCGGGAAAGTTTTTCAAATTCATCCAATGTTACCAATTCCTCATCGAAAAAAGGTAACCTTTTCCCGTTATATTCCGAATCCTGCAAATCCGGTTCATCCTCTTGTGAAAGATTTTTTGCTACAACCAAATTCTTTTCGGTGTAATCATTATGATGATTTGCCGTAATTGGTACATTGGCAACCGGATTGGAAATAATCGGATTTTTTTCCGCAACAAATTGATTGGATTCCCAATCGGTCGGACAGGAAATTGTTTGACGTGAAAAATTGGGAGAAAGAACGTTAATCGGTAAGGCTTTACGTGGTCTGCCTCGTTTTTTCTTCAGTTTCTGCTTCGCCGAATGAATTGCTGAAGCATCCGGTTCTGCCATCGTTGGAACCGCAACAAGAGAAAATTCCGATAAAAACGGCTCTATGTTCCCTTGAACATCAAGAGAATATTCGAATTGCTGTGACATCAAAGTACCTTTCCAAGGGGGAATGAAAGAATAAGGGGAATGGGAAAATCTTCTAAAAATTCATTCGGCACTCTTCAAAAGAATTTTTAACAATCATGTAAAATGTTCGGATATGTTAAAATCAACGGATTACAGAACAACGCCGATTTTAACTTTTGATCCTGATAAAACAGTCATTGACATTATAACGATTTTTCGTATAATTCGAAAAATGCACAAAATTATTGTTTAACTTTCACTTCAACAATCCTTAACTCTTGATAATACCATGATTTTTCGTTTTATTTTTGTTCTGACATTGTTTTTTGTTACGTTGTGTACATTGTTTGCGGAGGAGCCGAACTGGAATCAATTTCGCGGACCGAACCACGACAATAAATCGTTTTCAACCCAAATTGCCAAGTCTTGGTCTGAAGGCGGTCCGAAACTTCTCTGGAAGATTGATGATCTTGGTGAAGGATATTCGAATCTTAGTTTTTACGGCGACGCCATGTTTACGATGGGTGATATTGGTGAAGATTGCCTTCTTTTTGCTTTAGACAAAGCAACAGGTAAAAAAATCTGGTCAACATTTGTTTGTGAATCGGGTGGTCTTGGCCGGTATTTTGGACCGCGTTCAACTCCTGCTGTGGATGGTCAATTCGTATTTGCGTACGGTCAATTTGGCGATTTTATCTGTGTTGATATAAAAGCCGGAAAAGAAGTTTGGGGTGGTGATGTGGTCGATCAACTTGGCGGTAAATACATGAATACGTGGGGTTTTGCAAGTTCGCCGATTTTTGACGGGGACAATGTTCTCTTACCTGTTGGCGGAAAAGATGGAACACTGGTTGCTTTCAGGAAAGACGGTAAACAGGTTTGGCGTACAAAAAATCTCAAAGACGATGCTCCTTACTCTTCGGTTGTTCCCACAGAAATTGAAGGAAAAAAACAATATCTTTTATTTACGTTATCGGGTTTGTACGGAATTGAACCGTCAAACGGTGATATTCTGTGGAAAACAGTACGATCTATGGATCGTCCGGTTTGTAGTGATCCGATTTTCAATGACGGTGTTGCGTTGGTTTCGACTGCCTACAATGTCGGAGCCAATGGTTACAAGATTACGAAAAAAGACGGAAAATTCGTAACGGAAGAAGTTTACGCCGATAAGGAATTACAAAATCATCATGGCGGAATGGTATTGGTTGACAACCACGCTTATTTTACAACAAACCGGAATCTTGTTTGTTTAGAACTGAAAACCGGTAAAATTATTTGGCAAAACCGAAGTGTTGGCAAAGGTTCTGTTACATACGTTGATGGACATTTGATCGTCCGCAGTGAGTCGGGTGACGGAACAATTGCTTTGGTTGAAGCGACTCCTGAAGCCTACAAAGAAAAAGGACGATTCAACCAACCAAATCGTTCCGATAAAAACAGTTGGACCTATCCGGTCATTGTCGATGGAAAAATGTATATTCGTGATCAAAATGTACTACTATGTTACGATTTACGATAACCGTTTACGATTGCCTTCCACATGCAGCACTATCAACAATCAATTACTTACTGCTCTTTCAGTGCGTAGGAAAAATATCATTTCACTTATGGGAACGAAAACGAAGACAAAATAGACAGTTACTTCAATGGTGTACTTCAATGTTGGTATTATATGAGCAGTTCAAATCAACTGAAATATTACGTTTTTTGAACACAATTACTTTTCCTTTAACCTTAACTCTAACAACGATTTTGTTTTACCACAGAGTACGCAGAGAGCACAGAGATTTTTTTATGATTAAATTTTTACCTTTCAATTTAACTCATAAAATTGCTCCGTCTCTGTGTTCTTTGCATCCTCTGCGGTGAAAATAGAAAACGTAATATTTCAGCGGAAAATTTTTGAGAATATGCAATTGCCGAAATCGTAATTAACAAAAAAACCTCAGTAGCAAAAAATCCGTAACTATTCAAGAGTATCAGTCCGCAGATTACGCTGATTGTCGCTGATTGTTCGTTTTAACGCCCGATTTGTTACGAAGTTGTCGAGAAACTCTCAACAGAACTCCATGATGAAACCTGTGTTCCTGTTTCCATTCGGATACGAACATAATAAGAAGTTGCCGGCAATAAACCTGTTAATGAAATATTTTTTTTAACAGAATTTTTGGCTATTGTGAATTTCTTTTGAGCATCCCACAATTCTCCGTCAAGCGACCACTGAATCCGGTAAGTTACTGATCCTGAAAACGGACTGTCAAAATCAAATGAAAGTTTTAATGTCTTTGCCGCAGCAGAGATCAATTCCAATGTATCAGGCTCAAGATCACTGTTGGACTCAAGCAATGTTGTTGCATTTATTTTGGCAGCAGTTCGGCTTTGACCGGTTGTGTTGGACGCAAAAACCTGATAAGAATACCGCGACGAAGCATTTAATCCGTCGTCGTCAATGTACCATAACTCGGAAGTTGTTGCAATTTGTTCCCATATTTTTTGTTCAGTATTATATCTCATGATCTGATATTCTGTTGCGCCGGTAACAGCTTTCCAAGTTAAAGCGATAGAATCCGAATCAACAGCAAACGCTTTGAGTTTACTCGGTGTCAACGGAATCGCAATCGCAGTTGTTTCAATAATAGGTTCTCCAGCAATTGATTTTCCGGTTTTTCCAACGGCAATAACCCGAAATTCATATTCTGATTCGGCTTTCAACGATTTCACAGTTAATTCGGTTGTTTTTGAAGTTCCGGCAGAGACCCAACGTGTTCCGTTGAATTTTTCGATAAGATAACTTTGAGCTCCTTCAACTGCGTCCCAAGCAAGCGTAATTTGTTTATCCAACGTTTCAATAACAGAAAGTCCGGTCGGTGTTTCCGGCGCAGTTGTAACGGATTTTGATTTCGACGCTTCCGAGTGAACGGCGGCGTCTGTTCCCAATGCAATAATGCGGTATTGATAAATGGTGTTCGGATCACAGTTTGTATCAGTCCATTCCTTGACATTTTCCGATACATCTAATTGTGTTACGGATTCCCAGAGAATGGAATCTTCTAAAGAACGTTCAATTCGGTAACCGGAAACTCCCTTCACCAAACTCCAAGTAATTTTAACCGAACTATTATTCAAAACAGTAATTCGCGGAACAGACGGCGTTTTAATTCTTGTTGTTACGCTAACAGATTGAGAAGGAGTGGTTGTTCCTGCTTTGCTTGTTGCCGTAACACGATAATAATAGGTTGTTGTTGCTTTATGACCGGAGACAGTAACTTCCGTTGAAACAGCGGAAACAGTGGACACTTTTCTCCAAACATTTTCATCTGTTGAACGTTCAACAATATATTGTGTTGCATTTTCAACCGCGTTCCAGAATACCTTGATTTTTGTATCATTAACAGCTTGAGCGGTTAAACCGTTGGGAGATGAAACCGGTGCAAGAGCTGGTGTGGTGAGGGTCAAAATATTCGATATTTTTGATTCTCCGGCTTCGTTCAGAGCAAAGACCCGAAAATAATATTTCATTCCGGCAGCAAGATTAACCGCTTTCCCGCTGGTTCCGGTAATAAGCGAACTGCCAAGTTTTTTCCAATCACCCGTTTTTCCTGTCAATGAATATTCCAAACGATAAGAACTTGCTCCGTCAACTGCTTTCCAAGTCAAATCAATAGTTGACGAATCGAGAACAGTTCCTTTCAAATTAGCGGGAGCATTCGGCAAAGCAATCGGAGTTGAAGCATCTACAATATTCGACGGAAGCGATTCGCCCGCCTTGCTGACAGCGATAACCCTGTATTGATAAGATGCCGAACTTTTGAGATTATTGTGCTGAAATGAATTTGATGTGGTCGTTCCGATTATTGTCCACTGATTTTTAGCAGTATTGAAAAATTCGACACGATAATTTGTTGCGTGAACCGCCGAATCCCATGAAATTCGTATCGCTGTGGAATTAATTGCGGAAGCATTGATATTCGAAGGTATTGCGGGAATTTCCGCTTTGGTTGTTGCCGAAATAATCGCACTCGCACTTGACAAAACGTAATAGTTTAAGGCGTAAACACGATAATAATATTTAGTATTTGAATTGAGTCCGGTATCCGTAAAAGACAAATCGTTTACGGTGTCAACTTCGCTCCAACCGCCGCTCAATGAAAGAGAACGTTCAATCCGATATGCGGTAGCATTGGAAACCGTTTTCCACGAAATAACAATACGTTGTGAATCCGATACTGTTATTTTGAGACTGTTGGGAGTTGCCGGTTTCGCCGGTTTTTTAATCGGCATTGTTACGGTATTCGACCAATCGGAATGACCGATTTCATTGACGGCGCGAATTCGGAATTGATAGGAATTTCCGGCAGTAATCGAAACGGAAATTTGTATTTGATTGGCGGTCGGGTTATTGACGGATGAAGTCCAGTTTGCTCCGTTGTCGGTTGAATATTGTAATTCAAATTTCGTCTCATTTCGGGAATTGTCCCGCCATTGCAGAGTCACCGAATTATTCGCAACAGTAGTAATGGCAAGATTGGTCGGAGATTCAAGCGATGAAGGTTCATCCGAAACAAAAATATTGGTTAAATTCAGCCGTCCGCCGCTAACCACTTTTCCGGAAAGATTGGCTAATGGTTCGGCGGAGTTAATAATTTGTGTTTTAATTTCCGCAGGAGACAATGCCGGATTATTTGCTGCAAGAATTGCCGCCGCTGCTGAAACAAACGGTGCCGCCATACTGGTTCCCGACATCAAACCGTAAGCACCGTTTTTTGTTGTACTGTAAATGGAAACACCCGGAGCCGCCAGATCAACGGTTGTTCGTCCATAATTACTGTTACTTGCCAGTTGAGCGTTCTGGTCAATTGATGCTACGGAAATCAGATTATCAAGAGAGTTGTATCCTGACGGATAATGGTTTTTTGTATCATTATTACTGCCGTTATTTCCTGCGGAAGCGACAACAACAATTCCGGCATTTCCGGCGTTTTCAATTGCCGTACCGACAGCGGTGTCTTCGGAATAATACCCAAGACTCATATTAATAACCGCAACCTTAACACCATGTGATTTCAAACCAATTACATAATTTATTGCCGAAACAATATTTGCCGTAGAACCGGTTGAGCCGGAAATTACCTTGACCGGTAAAATCTGTACTCCCGGAGCTGTACCTACACCGCCGGAACTATTATTACGCACTGCTCCGATAATTCCCGTAACATGCGTTCCATGCCCGTCCGTGTCGGTAATATTAGCATTTCCTGAAACAAAATTCCAGCCGTTAATATCGTCAATAAAACCGTTACGGTCATTATCGATACCATCACCGGCAGTGTCTTCAGTATTAATCCAGATATTGTCGTATAAATCGGGATGTGTCAATGTTGTCCCGCTGTCGAGAACGGCAACAACAACTCCGCTTCCAGTGGAAACATTCCAAGCCGCACCCACATTAATTGAATCAAGTGCCCATTGTTTACTAACATCAGGATCGTTCACTTCTTGCGCAATTCCCAATGTTGTTGTAACATAATTCGGTTGCCAGAAATCAAAGTAACCGGAATCGGCTAGAATTTCAGATTGTTTGGGGTTTTCGACCTGTGTCAGGAGCCAACCGGGGCTTCCCAAACCACTCAAAACCGTAATTCCATAAGGAGCAAGTTGTTGGGCAATGGAAGCGATAGATGTTGTTGTTTGCAGAATTTTCTGATTCAGTTGGACAATCCATTGGTCAGCAATTTGATTCTCAACCGTATTATCCGCTGTATTATCGGATTCAGAATCTGCGAATGATTCTGAAATTCCTGTTGTAATCTGAGTTGTAATTTGTGTGGAATCGGGATTTTTCTGTTCTAGCGATTCGAACCAGTCAATTGTAATTTCCGTGTGAGCTGGAAGTGTGAGCGGAGAAACCGAAAGAAATTCGCGTTGTTCCAACAATTCTAAATTCAGTGAACGCTGTTTGAACGCGGACGGATTTTTCTTTGCCAACTTGCTTTTACCGAAAAAAAATAGGGACATAAAGAATATTGTTTTGTGAAATGACACAAGATGCGGGGAACAGTCAATTTTACTGATACGGCAATCAATATTAACGATTTATAATTTTGCTCTTCTCGAAAACGATTAAAGATATTATACTTCTTTCATCGAAAATGAAAATTGGAAAAATTGAGTTTTTAAAAAGAAAACAAAGAATCGGATTTTTTTTATGACGATAGTAGAATATATCATTTTTTTACTACGTTCCTTAATTATCCCAAAGATCAAAAAGTAGGAGTATTATCAATGTCTGGAGTTCAGGAAATCGACAAGGTTCTTCAATCTGTTCGTCATGCTGCTTACCAATACGGTTTTTTTTCTGAAGGAGCGATGGGTCAACAGATTTTATTACTTGGCGATTCTTTTTATGGTTATCGTTTTACGGCAAAAGAATTTACGGCGATTTGGTCAGCTTCGGATCAGAAGTTGAAAGTATTTGATCCCAATGGAAAGTGTCTTGGTCATTCACTTTTATATGTTCGAGTTGAGCAGGTGATTGACGGACAAAGTTCGATTCGCCTTTCCGATTCATACGAAACACGAAAAGTTGCTTAGGGTTCACTGTCTGGTTGTTAATTTAGTGAAATTAGAGTAGTCAAAAAAATCATCCTTCAACTATGAACACGGAAATCATCAAAAATTTCCGTGTATTCTATGTACTTTGTGTTCAAAAATCATTTATGTGTTGTCGTGCTGGTTGTTGGGGCGAAAGAAAAAAACATTTGAAATCCATAAACGTAAACAACAAATATTCCACTGATATATTACTAAACGGTAATCTATCAGTGGAATTATTATTTTTTATTCTTCACCCCAAAGTGGTGGTATTTTCATAACCGTAGGTCAAGCGAGTAGTGGATAGTGGATAGTTGATAGTTCGCACGCGGAGTAATACCATTTCGGCAGTAATTCCGCTTGCGGCACTATCAACTATCCACTCTCAACTATCAACTTGCCACTGCCACTGTCGGGGGGAAAATCGAAAAACAAAAATGCCACTGATATATTACAATAAACGAAATTTTTGACTCATACTGATTCAAACTCTTTTCGTTTGTATTGTGTTTTTTTATCGTTCGTATTCTCAAAAAAATAAAATCGATAGTTGCGATTAACGTCCGCCCTTGAAGAAATTTTTAAGCAAATTC
>JAITBS010000562.1 GCA_031283515.1 Planctomycetaceae bacterium | reverse complement strand
GACTTTTATTTCTAACGTTTTCATCTATAACGTATGTTTTGATTACCTTATAATCATCAATTACTGGTACTAAAAAACAACCCATTTGAAACAATGAGAAGTATAAATAACCTCGTAATAGATCAGTGGAATCTTCGTCAACTTGTTTACCAATGGAACTCCAAAGGTAGTCAACGTTTCGCCGAAACGTTTTAAACAATAAACAATACGGCGATAGCCGACTTGCCCCTGTTGACGGACGGAAAATTAAAAACCAACCGTTGCGACCGTAGGTGAAAACCTTTCGGCGAAAGGTCGCCTACCTGTTAGTTGCCTACCTTGTAATTTCCAACAGTAAACAAATTCAAAAAAATTCCACTGATATATTACGTATATTCTAAAAGAATACTTTGTTGTTTTTCCTTTGCAAAGAGTGGTTAATACGGTACGACAGAATGATCTACTGTTTGCGCCCAAGCGTTGGTTCCATCTTTGAGGTTGGCAAGACGCCCTTGAAAACCGGACTCTTTGAGTGCGCGAATCGCCATCGCACTGCGAACTCCAATCTTGCAAATAAAAACGTTCAGTAATTCTGGATTCAATTCGTCTTTCCGCCGAATCACCTGACCAAACGGAATCGCTCGTGATCGCGGCAACATCCCCATTGCAATCTCGTGCGGCTCACGAATATCAATAATCTGAACCGTATCCGGTTCCTGATCAAGAATTGTTTTCAAATCAATAGCAGAAATCGATTCAATCGGTTCCTCGTGTTCCTGTTTTTTGAGACCACAAAATTCCTCATAATCAATTAGTTTTGTAATTGACGGAGTTTCACCGCAAATGGGACAGTGCGGATCTTTTCGTAATTTTAATTCACGGAATTTCATTTTCCATGCATCAAACAAAAGAAGCCGTCCTGATAATGTTTCACCGTCGCCCAGCAGAAGTTTAATTGCTTCGTTTGCCTGAATACATCCGATAATACCCGGCAAAACACCAAGAACACCGCCCTCAGAACAGGACGGCACTAACCCCGGCGGAGGCGGCGCAGGATATAAGCAACGATAACACGGTCCTCCATTAGAATGAAAAACACTCGCCTGACCTTCAAAACGAAATATCGAACCGTAAACATTCGGCTTGTTCAATAATACACACGCATCATTTACTAAATAACGTGTTGCGTAATTATCCGTACCGTCAATCACTACATCAAAATTTTTGAATATCTGTAACGCATTGCCCGAATCAAGACGGGTTTCAAACGCAACCACTTTAACATAAGGATTAATTTCTTCAATCCGGTCACGCGCCGACGCAATTTTCGGACGCAATAAATCACGTGTTCCGTGAATAATTTGCCGTTGCAAATTCGTTTCATCAACAACATCGAAGTCCACAATTCCAAGCGTTCCGATTCCGGCAGCAGCAAGATATAACGCCACCGGTGAACCAAGACCGCCAGTCCCAATCAATAAAACACGGCTATTTTTGAGCCGTAATTGCCCCTCAAGTCCCACTTCCGGCAATATCAAATGCCGGCTGTAACGTGTTAATTCTTCTAAACTCAGTTCTTGCATAACTTCTTCTCTCTTGAAAAATTGTAACCACTTATGTCAATTTATAGAAAACTAATACAATGTTTCACCGAAATTGCTAAATTTGTTGTTTGGGATTATGAAAGAATTGGGCGTACCATTTAAATACCGAATGAATTGTTTCGGATTGCGGTTCGATGTATTTTTGAAGGACAATGTATTGAAACATGTTACGTTTATATCGGAAATATGACAGGTAACAACAATTCCTCTGTTAGAATAAATCAGTATTCTGAAATGTTACGGTTTTATATTGTACACCTCCTGCAATCGCCGGGATAAGCATAATCGTATCTCCCGATTTGACTGCAGCTGTAATACCATTTAATGAACGAATATCTTCATCATTCAAATAAACATTGACAAAACTACGTAATTTTTCGTCGTCATCAAAAAGATGCCGTTTTAAGTCGGCATAATTTTTTGTGAGTTGCCGGAGTGCTTCGTCAACAGTCGCCGCCTCGACAACAACTTCGGAAAGACCATCAGTAAATGTACGTAACGCAGTCGGAAGTTGAATTGTTACAGACATGATTTTAGTTAATAGTTAACAGTTAATAGTGAGCAATTAATAGTTAGTGAACAGTTAATAGTTGGCTGATAGTGAACAAATAACCGGTAATGAATTATTCGTTTTCCACGATTGACTCTTTATTAAATCGTGTTCGGTCATTTTGTAACTCCCAGCTTGTCATATCATCAATATTACCTTTAGCAACAGCAATAATAATGTACGAATACACCGGCAAGGCGTGTTCCAAATCATATTGTGACGGTTCCGCCGGATGGTCAGGATGGGAATGATAAAATCCGATAATCTCCAATTTTGATTTTCGTGCCGTTTTTTCACAATGTAAAAACTCTTCCGGCAATATCAGAAAACGATTATGTTTTGCCTCCGGTTCACGCTTATTCGAAATTGGTAAAATAGTGTGCGTTATTTTTTTGCCGTGCTCAAATCGCCCCAAAACAGCTCCGCAACATTCATTCGGATATTCTTGTCCGGCATGTTGATTCATTTCAAGCCGTTGTTGTTTCGTAATAATAATCATTGCAATCGGAAAATGAAAGGGCAACGCAAAAAGTGTTTTTAATAATGTTATAATAAAGTTATAATAAAGTTATAATAAAAATGTTTCGATTTTTTTGTTTAATCCCAAAGTTCGTCACTCAAATATCGGAAACCGCTGTCGCAAAGAATTGTAACAACAATTGCGTCCGGCGGAAGTGTCTCCGCCAACTTCACCGCCGCCAGAACATTCGCGCCGGAACTAATTCCCACAAATAATCCGTATTTTCCGGCAAGTTGTTGTGTCATCGCACGGGCATCTTCTGTTGTAACATCAATTTGTCCGTCAAATAATGATGTATCATAAAATCCTGATTTAATTGTTGTTTCGGTATGTCTCATTCCTTCGAGACCGTGTAATGGTGATGCGGGTTGCATTGGAATTGTTTTGATTGCCGGATTCAGTTCCTTTAATCGCCGTGATGTTCCGATAAATGTTCCCGAAGTTCCCATTCCGGCAACAAAATGGGTCAAGTTATGTTCCGTTTGTTCCCAAATTTCAAGAGCAGTTCCGTTGTAATGTGATTTCCAATTTTCGGGATTGTTGTATTGGTCGCTGTAAAAATAAATGTTTGGATTTTCTACTGCCAGTTGACGGGCTTTGAGTAAGGCACCGTCGGAACTCTCAAGCGGGTTCGTTGCAATAATTTCCGCATGGTAAGCCTTTAATACCCGTTTACGTTCTTTGTTCGCATTGGAAGGAAGGCACAACGTCACCCGATAACCAAGTACCGCTCCGAACATCGCTAAAGCAACACCGGTATTGCCGCTGGTTGCGTCGAGAATTGTTTTGTTTTTTGTCAACTTGCCGGTTTTAATTCCGTCAAAAATCATTGCTTTAGCGGCACGGTCTTTCACCGAACCACTCGGATTCAAAAATTCTGCCTTGCCAAAAATCTTCGCACCAGCACGATCCGCAAACAACGGAACCAACGGCGTTTTACCCACTACGTCAAGAATTGTCATACAATCCAGTATTATCCATAAAATTGATCTTACCATTAAACTCGTACCAATATAAAATGTCGGACAAAAAATACTAGTCTGGTTAGGAAAAATAAAAGGAAGGAAAAAAACATCTTGTATTTCCAAAAAATATCAATCAACCCGTTATATTTCACGGCGTTTTTAAAGTCAATTTCTACTTCTCCCTGTCTTAACCGTGTCTTAACCGTGTCTTTTATAATCATTCACGACAATAATCAAGAGGTACGAAACGTCACACCAAAACGAAATGTCACACCAAAACGGAATGTCACACCAAAACGGAATGCAACACCAGTTGTCGGTTGAGTTTGCTTCATTGTCGGCGAGTACGTTAACGCAACTTACTTTATGAAAATCAGCGTTTTTATGAAAATCCCACTGAAACATTGTAACTGTTCAGTCGTGATCTTATTTTTATGGTAGGCGGCGTTTCGCCGAAACGTCGTAACGATTGTGTCTTAATTGCCCGCCGTAAACAGAGACAAGTCGGCTATCGCCGTATTGTTTAAAACCTTTCGGCGAAAGGTTGACTACCCGATTCCGTAGGTTGGCGACCTTTCGGCGAAAGACCGCAACGATTGGTTTTGTGTAATAAAATCTTACAATTTTTTGAAATCCTCTTTGAGGGAACGGTACAAATTTTGATAGACCGGCATTGATTTATCATAAACTTTTTTTGTTTTGGAGTTTGGTTTGGTTTCTTTAACAACTTTGATCACGGCTTTGCAGGCTTCCTGAATATCTTTGAACGCTCCAGCTCCAACAGCAGCAAGCAAAGCAACTCCCAATGCAGGTCCTTCTTCAGAATTAATGGTAACAACACGTTGTCCGAATACATCGGCTTGGATCTGCCGCCAGAAAGGACTCTTCGAACCACCACCCGATGCCCGAATCTGTTTGATCGGAATCCCCAACCCTTGAAAAATTTCAAGTGAATCTCGCATAGAGTAAGTTACCCCTTCCATAATACTCCGAACAAAATGACCACGCCCATGTACCAATGTCAACCCCACAAAACAACCGCGTGCAAAAGGATCAGCATGAGGCGTTCGTTCTCCACTCAAATACGGCAAAAAGTATAACCCCTCACTTCCCGCCGGCGTTTTTTCCGCTTCGGCAGTTAATAACTCATACACGTCAATCTTTTTCTTTTTGGCTTCAGCAACAAGTTCCGAGCAAAGAGCATTGCGAAACCATTGGAGTGAACCGCCAGACGATAAATTAACACCCATTAAATGCCATTTTCCACGAACCGCATGGCAAAACGTGTGAACCCGACCAAGCGGATCAATTTTTATCTCATCACTGTACACAAACATAACTCCCGAAGTTCCAATTGATGTTGACAAAATCCCTTCGTTGACAATGCCGTTACCAATAGCACCCGCAGCACAATCTCCCGCTCCGCCAACAACCAAACAATTAGTTGTCAAACCAAGTTGTTTTGCAGCATCGGGAGTTAGTTTACCGGTTACGTCTTCGGATTCGTACACGCAACCCAAAAGATCAATGTCCAATTGCAATGCAGAAAGTAATTCCGTTGACCAGTTGCGGCGCGTAATATCCAGCAAAAGCATTCCGCTGGCATCGCTCACTTCTGTTGCATATTCACCGGTTAAACGCCGACGAATTTCATCTTTGGGCAACAACACTTTGTGAAGTTTCTCGAAATGTTTCGGCTCGTTGTTCCGCAGCCAAAGAATTTTCGGAGCCGTAAAACCTGTCAACGCCGGATTGGCAACCAAACGAATCAATGATTCCCGACCTCCAACTAATCTTTCAATTTCATAACATTCTTCGACGGTGCGTTGGTCATTCCAAAGAATCGCCCGCCGAATCACCTTACCGTTTTTGTCCAGAAAAACACTGCCATGCATCTGACCCGACAATCCAATCGCTTTAACATCGTTCGGTTTAAGCCGTGCTTTTTTGAGGACATTGCGTACGGTTTTAACTGTTGCGTTCCACCAATCGTCGGGCTCTTGTTCACTCCAAAGCGGTTTGGGAGCAAAACAACAATATTCCGCAATATCACTCGCCAGAATTTTACCATCAGCATCAATTGCCAATGTTTTCGTACCAGATGTCCCAATATCAATTCCAAGAAAAACCATTGTTCGGAACCGTATTATGTACGGTATTTGGGTTATAAAGTTATTATACTCGTTGTTGCGAAACCACTCCGGTTACAACATAATGGAAGAAATAGTATATGGTAATTAACCCAAATATGTCAAGTATCAAAAAAAAATTAGTTTTTTGCAACAGACAGGATCAAGCGTTTCATTTCGGCAACTGCCTCACGAAGACCGGACATAAAAGCACGGGAAATAATACTATGACCAATGTTTAATTCCTGCATTTTGGAAATTCCGGCAATCGGTAACACATTGTGGTACGTTAAACCATGACCGGCGTGAAGACGAAGTCCGGCATCAACAATCATTTTACCGGCATTGATAATTCGGTTGAGTTCGGTATTTTGGTCAAGTTCATTTTTTGCCAATGCGTAACGACCGGTGTGAATTTCAATTGCGTTACAACCGGTTTGGAGACCTGCTTCAATTTGTTTCAAATCAGGATCAAGAAACAAACTGACCACAATACCACAATCTTGAAGACGCCGAACTATTTCCTGAACACCCTTTTTTTGACCGGCAACATCAAGACCGCCTTCTGTTGTGATTTCTTCGCGTCGTTCGGGAACAAGAGTTGCCTGATTGGGAATGAGGTTGCAGGCAATATTCACCACTTCTTCAACACACGCCATTTCAAGATTCAATTTACAACGGACTGTCTCGCGAAGAATGGTAACATCACGATCATTGATATGGCGGCGGTCTTCACGAAGATGTACCGTAATTCCGTCCGCTCCGCCAACTTCTGCCATCACCGCCGCCCAAACAGGATCAGGTTCGACTGTTCGACGCGCCTGGCGTACTGTTGCAATATGATCAATATTAACTCCAAGCTCTATCATAATTATTAGTTGATTATTACATTGAATAAAATTAAACCGTAATACAAATAACACAATTTTTTATCCGCAAATTTCTAGTCCGCAGATTACGCTAATTTTAAGTCCGCAAATTTTAGTCCGCAGATTACGCTGATTTTTAGTCCACAAATTATTAGTCCGCAGATTACGCAGATTTTTGCTGATTTTTTAAATAGTTTATTGAAATTGAAATTAAATAAAAAAAATTCGTAATATATCAGTGAAATTATTATTTTTTATTCTTCACCCCAAAGGGGCAATGTATTAGTGGATAGTGGATAGTGTCGCAAGCGGATTACGACCAAAACGTTTTGAATCCGCGTGCGAACTATCAACTATCCACTCTCAACTAACCACTGCCCTTTCAGGGCTTGTTCATTAGGGAGGATTTGTAACCCACCCCGTTGGGGTGGGCTATAATCTTAACGCCCTTTCAGGGCTACCTATTGTTGTTATCTACAATAATTCCACTGATAGATTACTATTTTTCGTCAAAACGCTGCAAGTCAAATGCCGATAACTTACTAAACGCATTTTTTGAAATATAATCAATAAACCCTTCTATTGTGCCCTCCATTGCCATCGCATAAATTGTTTCTTC
>JAITBS010000561.1 GCA_031283515.1 Planctomycetaceae bacterium | reverse complement strand
TTGAACATCTTTCAATTTCTCTTTGCAAAAAGCATCATGTTGATACTTTTTCTTGAACTCGTCAAGTGATTCGAGATTGAGCGGTTGAAGCAAGGTTGATTGTTTTGTTGGTGTTTTTTGGGGCATAAAAATCTTCAAATTTTTGTGAGTATTCTGTTAAAACGGGATAAGTTGAAACAAAGCCGAAAAGTTAAATATTCCCAAAGTATCCTGCCCGATATAATTAAACATATTCATCAGGAAAGACGGGACTTTTTTTAAGTCGGCTGGAGAGAACCGCAAAACTGGCGGAAAGTTTCACTTCTTCGCAGATGATTTCTTGTGGAATATCCAACCGCATAGGTGTATAGTTCCAGATTCCTTGAACTCCGATCTGCACCAAAATATTGGCTGCTTCCTGAGCCGCAACAGAAGGAACCGTCAAAATACCAATTTCAATTCCTGCATTTTGTCCCATTCCATTCATTTGCTGAAAATCAAAAACGGGACAGTGATGAATATGATTTCCAATTTTGAGAGGATCAATATCAAACGCAGCAACAATCCGCAAACCGTGTTCTACAAAACCGTCATAACCAAGAATTGCACTTCCGAGACTTCCGGCTCCAATGAGGAAGGCTTTGATTTCCCTGTTCCAGCCAAGAAAACTCTCAATCGCATCTATTAATTCATTTATTCGATAACCAACTTTGGGACGACCGGAAATTCCGGTTATTGCCAGATCCTTGCGAACTTGCACACTTAATTGTCCAAATTCTTCCGCAATTTGAGTACAGGAAATTAGTTCATTCCCACGATTTCTTTGTTCTTTCAGAAAACGAAGATAAACGGGGAGCCGTTGAATACTTGGAATTGGAAATGATTTAACGGATTGTGTGAACATAAGGTAAACAATCGGAACAATATCCGACATCCTAAATAACCTCTCGCTCAAAAAAACATGTTATGAATTTCGTAATTTGTCCCATTTTCGCAAATCAATCCGCAAAAGTCAACACCATATAAATGAGTTTTAGGTTTGTATTTTTATTCTGGGAAGCGGAGATTTTTGAGGTTTTTCCATTCTTCTGGGATACGGATCAATTTTTCGGTTCCTTTGGAACATTCGTATTCCATTTCGAGAGTTGGTGTTGATTTGAAACGGGTTTCGAAAAGAATATGTTTTTTCGACAGGCGGTCGATAGTAATTTCTGCGTGGAGCGATGCATTTTCGACGAACCCGCCCTGAATATTATAATGTAATAGACCTCGCGGCGTGCATTTTCCAATACGATTTGATTTTGTATCGGAGGAATCCAGTTCGATAAATCCTCCGGTTATTTCGAGAGTTGCTGATGTTCCGGTGTTTTCTTTTCGAGTTATTTCCAGTGTTCCCGAAGGGATTCCGCGCATGGAGGGATCGAGGATATTGGAAAACTGTTCGGCACGAACGAGCCATGTTTCACCAACAGGAACATCTAGTTTTGGCATAATGTGATAATCGGCTAAAACTCCTAGATTGGCACAAAGATTCCGTTCTGTTTCGGTCAGATCACAAGCAACCGGTTCTATTTCTTCAATCACACCCAAACGATGTGTGATTCGTACTTTTTTACCTTGTAACGAATCGGTTGAACCAAACAGATTGATTTTTTTCTTTTTGTTTGCGAGTTTCGAAGCTTCCAAGAGGTTTGAGATTCCCTTGTAGCCCCGCAACGCCAGATTTTCGGCGAAGGCGTCTGCTGCAATAGGAAATGCTGCACCGCTCAGTTTCAAAACCGTTCCCGAACCCGGCAGCAATCCGTCAAACAACGGAGCAAGACAAGTTGTTGTTATGCCGGAACCAACCGCCAGATAAGGTTTGGCACGTTTCATAAAATCAAGTTTCACCGATTCGACATCGCACAGGATTTCCAATGTATTAACGGATTGAAAGTCGTATAAAACGATAATTTCCATACCGTCATTTTTTTCGACGGTTCTGATTAAGCGGGCTTCGGAGGCGTAAGACATATTCAAAAGAGCACGAACTCCCCATTTTTTGTCTTCAACCTTTCCATACATTGTCCACCGCAACAAAGAATCATAAACCTTTTGTTCTTCGACGGATTTTTTGAGATGTTCCTGATTGAGTCGTTCAGTTGCTGCGGCTTCGACCAGCCGGACACCTTGCTTTTTCAGAGTCTCACGGTTCATCTTTTCGCCGGATCGAACTGAAATTACATCCGGTTCGGAATCTGTTTCTGTTTCGCCGAGTGTTTTTGGTTGGGTGCTTGAATTGTCGTTAGTGTTTTGTTGATGCTGATTGGTCGAATGATTTGGAGGATTATTGGGGGGAGTTTGTTTTTCATTCTGCTGATTTTTACCGGACTGGACGGCGACAACAATCAGCAGAATTACAATAATCAGAATAAGAATGGGAATTAAAGCTTTTTGCGGAGCGGGATTGTCGGACATCAAAAGTTCTCCATGAAATTGTTTTTTTTAACTGTAATTTATGTGCTGATTACAAGTCCGTAGATTAGCCGGATTGTTGCTCAAAAAATTGTTGTTTCTTGGCGTGGTTGGCGGATAAAAAACCTACGGAATTATTAGCGAGGATGTTATGCGAATGATAACACCGGCAATTATAAACAGAATTGAGTGAAATAGAATAGAGATTGTTTGTTTTGGAGATAATTTTGGGAATTAGCGGGCAAGACGTTTAACCGTTCTATTGATTGGTCGAAGTGAAAGGGGGCATCGGATAGATTGGTAAGGCATTAGCGGAAGAGGTTTCGGGAGTGTCGGCGGAATATCGTGGAATTTCCTGAATAGAAGGAGTTGTTTTTTCTATATTGGTGATATTGGTCTGGGAGATTTTTTTTTCGATTCGATCGTTCAAGAAAGGTTCATTGGGTAATTCATTGAAGATCATATCGCGGTCGGCAAAAGATTTGAGATAGCGATCTTTTTTATTTTCTAAAAATTCCGGCACCGACACGGTGTGACCGGCAAAAGTTGTTTCGTCATAAATAGTACCTCTTGTGAGGGGGCCAGTACCTGCAAACCAGAGATTACGGGCTTGGCTTTCACTTTGTTTATTGCCGGATGCCCAAAGCGGGCGTCCGGTATGCTTATTGTAGGCGAACAGGGCAATTTTAGCGACACCGCGTTGTTTTGTCCGTTTGATGAATGGGATTTCGGGAATTGTGCTGGCGGTGAAATTGGTTCCGGGAATAGAAGGAAAAGTGAGGGCGGGGATTCCAATCAACATATCATCGCGATCTGTTCCGATAGCACCGACTCTGATTTCGACAATATAATCGGATTCCTCTTCTTTATCGCAAATCACTGCGCCATTGGCAGCCATTTGCTGACGAAGTGCCATTGCCAAATATTTATAATCGGTGGTGTCATTGATGGCGTCTGTATTGAGAAAGACATATTTATTCCCGATGGGGGTAAAATCGATTTTCCCGACAGCGTTATCGATAGCATTACTGATTAGTAGTTGTTCTGTTCCGGTTCGGTTGGTATCACTCCACTTTGTCGTACCGCAACCGCCCGCCAGTAATACACAAACGGTAAATAGAATAATTATTTTATTTTTTGGTTGAGATATTGTTTTCAACTGGGTCATGATTCCGAATTTTTCACAAAAAACGTCGCAATAGAAAAATCACAAAATCATAACAATTCCAACAATTACAGTAAAGAGCAAAAATAGTTAATAGTTATGAGTGAATAGTGAATAGTTGATAGTTAATAGTGAATAGTTATGAGTGAATAGTGTCGCAAGCGGAGTACTACCGTTTGGGTAATACTCCGCCTGCGACACTATTCACTATTCACTATCAACTATTCACTATTCACTGTTCTTTCAGGACGAGGAGGAACGGAACAATGCATAAAAACAACAATTCCACTGATAGAACACTACGAAGGTTTTGTAGAACACTACGAAGGTTTTGTAGAACACTACAAAGGTTCTGTAGAACACTACGAAGGTTCTGTAGAACACTACAAAGGTTCTGTAGAACACTACGAAGGTTCTGTAGAATACTACAAAGGTTCTGTAGAATACTAC
This sequence comes from Planctomycetaceae bacterium, assembly GCA_031283515.1. Classification (GTDB taxonomy): domain Bacteria; phylum Planctomycetota; class Planctomycetia; order Pirellulales; family Thermoguttaceae; genus WRKP01. The sequence goes on along the minus strand of JAITBS010000561.1, from coordinate 74 downwards.
AAAGGTTCTGTAGAACACTACGAAGGTTCTGTAGAACACTACAAAGGTTCTGTAGAACACTACGAAGGTTCTGT
>JAITBS010000515.1 GCA_031283515.1 Planctomycetaceae bacterium | reverse complement strand
GCGATATCTATTTAGACCGTGATGGTGATACTTCCGCAGGCGGCGGAACAGTCGGATTCTCTTGGAGATTTTAGTACAAAAAAATTGCCAACAAGACTATAAGTTGCTGTTGATTTTATTAACCGTTTCAATAGTCCGCAGATGACGCCGATTTTCGCAGATTCTTTGAAAAAGTTTCTTCAAAAAAAATCCCTAAAAACCTTGTAATCTATCAGTGGAATAATTATTTTTGATTCTTCACCCCGAAGCGGGTGATATTTTCATAACCGTAGGTCAAGCGAATCGCGGCCTACGGTAAACATCTCTCCTCAACATCGTCTGAAAGACGAAACGAAACGATCCGAATCATTTAAAATTCTGTCTTTCAGACAGAGGAATATTGATGGAGTTTCTCCGCAGGTCAATGACCTGCGGTTATGAAAATTACACCCCTTTCGGGGTGAAAATCGAAAAACAAAAATGCCACTGAAATATTACAAAATAAAGAACTCAGACTTTTCAATTTTGATCTTGTCAAGAATACCTATTTATAAAACTTTTGGTAATATTTCAATGGAATTTTTATTTGAACCGCATCAATAATATTAAGAAAAAAGTACAAAATCAGAAGCTAGGCAACTCACATCAATTATGATCTCCCACTTCAGGTAAGCAGCCTTTTCGTAAAGGTCGTAAACAACATTTTTCGTTTTTTCAACCAATCAATTTCTAATTCATAATAACGGGATTTTTGATAGCTATGTCCGAACCTTCCACAAATCAAATTCAAGGTCGCGGTGTTGACCGTATGTTGGTGCGTTTGGAGCATCTTGACAAGTTGCTCAATCTTGCCGGTGAGGTGATTATTACCAGCTCGACACTGCACGAACTGCAACGCGATATGGTTGACGCAGTAACTCATCACCGCTCAATGACAGAAGCAGATCTGCAAATTATTAAGTCGGCAGACGAAGCCTCCGCACGAATTTCCCAAGATTTACACGATCTCGTAATGGCTATTCGAATGGTGGAAATCGGTGAGACATTTAAATTGTTCCGCCGTCCGGTACGCGATCTGGGACGGAATTTGAAAAAAGAAATTGACCTGAAATTCGAAGGTGAAAAAGTTCTTGTTGATAAGGCGTTGGCAGAACGTCTTGTGGAACCGCTTCTCCATATCCTTCGGAATGCCGCCGATCACGGACTCGAAACACCTATCGAACGAATTCATGAAGGGAAAAGCGAAACAGGAATTATTTTGCTCAAAGCAGTCGAACATGAACATGAAGCCGAAATTGTTATTTCCGATGACGGACGCGGAATTAATGAACAAAAAATTATTGAACACGCCCAAAAACTAGGTCTGATCCGCTTCGGTGAACAACCAACCATCTTGCAAATCCTTTGTACATCCGGCTTTTCAACCAAAGAAAAAGCAACTGATACCTCTGGACGTGGAGTCGGTCTTGACCTGGTCAATACAATGGCCGGTGAATTTGGAGGAACCGTCGAACTGGAAAATCAACCTAAACGCGGTTGTACTTTTCGGTTACATATTCCAAAACTGAAAGCCGTCAATATTATTGATGCGCTTATTGTCCGTTGCAGTAATACGCTTTATGCTCTTTCGATTGATCAGGTTGTTAGTTTGCAGGGAATCAAACCGGAACAAATTCAAGCATCAATGGATCGTGAACGGTTCATCAAATATCTTGGTAATCCGATTGCTCTTTTCGATCTTTCGGAATTGCTCGGCGGCGGAACCTCAACTCAGGATAATCCAGAAGTTGTTCCCGTAGTGATTATTGAAGGTAAAAAAGAACGAATCGCCTGCATTGTTACAGAATTTTTGGCTCCGTCCAAATTAGTCAATGTTCCGCTTGCCAAAGACATGTTTGACCGAGATGTAACAGGAATCGCCGGAACCTGTATTATTAGCGGCGGACGAGTTGGAATGACGGTTGATATTAACACGGTGGTAGCAATGGCAACCGGTGTACCACTCAAAACAGATGAAGGACATGAAGACGCTTCTTCCTTTTCCAAATCCGGTTCTTCGGAAGTTGATAAGGATGATTTTACTTTCAGTAGTTCGGTTCCGGGCTCCACTGTAATGCAACACACACAGGAAGAACTCATTACAAAAGCCAAATTGTCCGCCCAACGTGATCGTATTGCCAATCGAATTGAAGAATCAAGTCAGAAAGATTTGACAGATACCGATATTTCAGACTTGCTCACAGAATTGTCACGCGGACTCCTGGAACTTCAAGATGTTCTTTTGTCGTTGGAAAACGATAAAGATTCGGAATTGATGAAAGAAGCGTTTCGACGTCTTCATGCCGGAAAAGGTAATTTTACAATGCTTGGTGTTGGTGTTTCCGCCGGTTTGGCTCACGAATTAGAAACTCTTCTCGATCATCTCCGAAAAAACAGAATTGAAATGTCTCAAGAGTTGATGGATATTATGCTCGACGGTGTGGCGGAACTGAATGCCGCAACAAAAATGTTACCGCAACAAATGCCCGAAGCGAATACGGCGTTGTTGACTCGAATCGACACCATTATGAGATCATTGGAAAACAATGAACCCATCACCGATCCCGACCAACTTCTCGGAACCGCTTTTACTCTGGTGCCAACAGTGGAACTGCAACTTCTCGGAGCATTGAAACAAGGTGCCCAAGCTTATGAAACGTTTATTCGTTTTAAACCGGGGCGGCAAGCCGAATTTTTAGTTGCTTATTTAACCCTTCGAAAACTCTGTTATCATGGAACAATTCTGGCAACCTTACCAAGTATTTCCGATATAGAAAACGGATATTGTGGTAACGCAATTAAGGTTCTTTGGGCGTCGCCGCTCCAACTTGATGCGCTGAAAGAAGCAATTGATCGTTGGGCGTTGCTTTTCAATATTGCGGAACATCACAGTGTTCCGACAACTGTTTTCCGCTACGATACAAACGCGGAAATCTAACGCAAAACTCTTTTATCCATGTTATCGTTAGTACAATATCACCCGCGGCGTTTTTGTAAGTTTCAATATATTTATCCGGTTGTGAGCCGCCGTTCGGGCGGTTTGTCGATTGGAGTCAACCTGAGTCCGGCCGCTCAATGTAATTTTTCGTGCGTTTATTGTCAGGTACTTGCCGAAAATCAGGAAATTTCTGTGCCGAAAAACAACCCCGTGCAAAATGATAATCCCGTAACCTCAGTTGATCTTGAACTGCTTGATACGGAACTTCGGGAATTGGTTGGTATGGTCAATGACGGTTCGTTGTTTCGGGACACATGGCTTTCCCGTACACCTCCAGAAAAACAGATTTTGCGAGATATTGCGTTTAGCGGTGACGGCGAACCGACATTATCGTTGCAATTTTCAGAGACGGTTCGTCGGGTTGCAGCTGTTCGCAGAGAACTCTGTACAGAATCAACAAAAATTGTTTTAATCACAAACGGCAGCACACTTCATGCGGAATCGCTTCGCAACACGTTGGAAACACTGCTTGTCAACAACGGCGAAATCTGGGCAAAACTCGATGCCGGAACGCCTGATTATTTCCGAACAATTGCGCGTTCAAAAATTCCGTATGAAAAAATTCTGACAAATCTAACAGAATTTTCAAAAACCAATCCGTTGGTGATTCAATCCTGTTTTGTTTTATTGCACGATAAAGAACCGGACAACGAAGAAATCCGGCAATACACCGAACACCTGAAATTAATGGATCAAATACAAAGAGTTCAGATTTACACGGTTGCGCGTCAGACGCCGGAATCTTGGGTTTTACCGCTTTCCAATGAACAACTTGACAGGATTTCCGAAACGGTACGAGAATTAACAGGTTTACAAGTCGATTCATTTTACTCCGCATAAACTTGTAATATTTTCGCGGAAATTATGATTTATGATTACGATTACAATTACATTCCTCAATGTAACAATTTATTTTTAGTCCGCAGATTACGCCGATTTTCACAGATTTTTAGTTCCTCTGATTTTCAAAGATTATTTTTTTGAGAATACAAAACAGACGAAAAGTGAATAGACCAAAGATGCAATCATTCTTTTCAATAAATTTTTTGAAACAATTTATGGAAATCTGTATAATTTATGAACGAAAAATTGCGTAATTTGCGGACGACAATAGACTGTTACTCCTCAAGGTCACGTTTTCTATTCCTAAACCCAACAAACAACAAACTTTAAATCCTATGTTTATTGATCCATTATTTATTCTTTTGATTGGTATTCTGACGGTTGTCGGATTGGTGGTTTTTTTGCGGGTCAACGCTTTTCTTTCACTCCTTGCGGCGGCGATGCTTGTCAGTTTTATGACACCTCTTGCGTCTGGACAGTTTTGGGATGATCATATTAAAGAGCTTTGTTTGGCATTCGGAACGACTGCCGGAAAGGTTGGTATTCTTATTGCGATGGGAGCGATTATCGGAAAATGTATGCTCGACAGCGGCAGTGCTGACCGAATCGTCAATACACTCCGTCAACTTTTCGGAGAAAAACTGATTCCGGCGGCACTTTTGAGTAGTGGTTTTATTCTGTCGATTCCGATTTTTTATGATACAACATTTTATTTACTGGTTCCGATTGCCCGTTCGCTTTATAAAATGATGAAGAAAAATTATATTCTCTATCTTTTATCAATTGGACTTGGCGCAACATTAACCCATACATTAACTCCGCCGGCACCGGCTCCGGTTATTGCTGCGGAAACATTAAACATTCCGTTAGGTTCACTTTTAATTGTTTCACTTTTTGTTGCTGCGTTAACGGCTCCGTTTGCACTTGGAATTGCTTTTTTAATGAACCGTTTGTTGCCTTATCCCGAAGTTCATTTTGAAGACGAATCCGAAAACACAAAACCCGAACAACAACAAAATACGAAAACAGAATATGAAAAAACTTCGGATTCCATTATTTCTGCAACAAAAGAAGTTCCTTCTTTATTTTGGTCATTAACACCGATTTTTGTTCCGGTTTTTTTTATTTCTTTGCAATCGGTACTTGAGATGCTTGAGAAATCAAAAAATCTTATTTGGACGGCGGATTGGCTTGTTGTCAAAAATTGTTGCCGACTTTTGGGAGATCCGCAATTTGCACTGATTATTGCGGCGGTTATCAGTATAAGTGTGTTGTTCAAAACCTGTAAACTTTCGTTGCAGGAATTGGGCAACAGGATTGAAACGGCAATTTTTAATGCCGGCATGATTATTTTGATTACGTCGGCAGGCGGTGCATTTGGGGTGATGTTGCGTGCGGCGCGAATTGGGGAACGGATTGAAGAATGTTTTCAGAACGAAACCGCCTTAACCGGAATTTCGTTACTACTTTTATCATTTGCCGTTACTGCAATAATCAAAACCGCACAAGGTTCCAGTACAGTTGCCATGATTACCTCTTCTGGAATTTTTGCCGGAATTTTGACAGATTCTGGGGAATTACCGTTTCATCCGGCTTATCTTGCCGTAACAATTGGTTTTGGTTCCTGTGTTACTGGTTGGATGAACGACAGCGGTTTTTGGATTTTCTGCCGTATGGGTGGTATTCGTGAAACAGACGCACTTAAAACATGGACAATTGGACTTATTCTATTGGGAGTTTCCGGTCTTATTATTGTTCTGATTTTGTCGCAATTATTGCCGTTGACCATTCTGCCATACTAAAACGTTAATGATGAATATATTCCGGTGAGGTTGTTCGCAAGTTGGATTATTTACCCAAATGTTTGTAATCCGCTTGCGGCATAAAATCTCATTACCGCATTATCTCATTGTTTCATGAACGAATGAGGTTAGGAGGTGTGTAAAAATAACCTTTACAACTATGTGATAATATGTGATACTATTTTTATGGATATTATTATAGAAAACAGGATCAAAATAATGTTGCCTATTCTAAATGAACAGCAAAAAAGGCAGTACTTAGCGGCCGAAGCTTTTCGCAGCTTTTCACGGATTAGTCCGCAGATTAACGCGGATTTTCGCTGATTATTTTTCGGCGTCTTTTGCGTTAATCTGCGTAATTTGCGGACTCACACTTTATGATGAAATAATCATAAATTTTAAGAGAATTTTAAAATAGTTACGGTTTATTAGATATAATATTCGTATCTGGCAGTGCCGCCGAATTTGTCAATAATATCCTGTAAAGTGATTCCGTCAAGGTATTCGGTGATCACTTTTTCAAGACCGCGCCAAACTTCGAATGCCATTGCGGTTGTAGGATTTTCGCGACGGCAATGTTCCGAATCCCAGTCGGCAACCGGCGAAATACTCCCTTCGGTAATGCGCAGAATATTGCCCACAGTATATTTCTCCGGCAGTTGGGCAAGCCGATAACCGCCTTGAGAACCACGATTTGTCAACAAAACATCGGTTCGGTTCAAAAGAGCAACAATTTGTTCCAAATATTTTTTGGAAATATTCTGGCGTTTGGCAATATCTTTTAAAGCAATAAATCCATCGTTTCGATGTTCGGCTAAATCAAGCATCATTCGTAACGCATATCGCCCTTTTGTAGAAATTTTCATAATAATCGAAAAAATAAGAAAATTTAAAATGATACATTAAATCTTAATTGCAACGTACCAAAAGTATAACAGACTTATTAGAACCTATCAAGAAGTCAATCTCATGTTTTCCTATCGAATTACAGGGTTATTGCTAAGTAAAACAGCAATAAAATAATCGCAAAATGTTAATCGCCAATCATAGAAATATCACAAAATCCGCTCACAACCACTTCGTAACGATTCACTAAAAATCGTACCATACACCGATTCCGATTTTGTGTTCACGTTTGGCGAGGTGTTCGTACTGCTCGCTAACCCCTCCAAAATATTGGATTCCCAAACGGAATAACTGATTGTGCGCACTACGCCATTGCCAGCCTGCCTGAATCGTGATATTACCGTCATACTGCCGCTCCTGCAGAAGTCCGATATTGACAGCAGCAAACGGTTTACCCCAAAATTCGTTTGTCGGGTACAAGGAACTCCATTCCGCCCCGAATTGAAAATGCCAAGGACGTGTCCGCTCACCAAGCCAGTAAGCGTAATCCGCTTCAGCATAAAGCTTTACACTCGGACGAAGACGATAGGAAAAACCAAGAATGAGTGATTCACGGACATAGTTAAGCCGTTGCGGATCAATGCCCTGATTTTGAAGCCGTAGAATCCGTTCATCGCCCATGTGCGAACTAACATGATAATAACCGGTTCGAACTTGCCAGATTTTATTCCCATAAGAAATGGGAAAACCAAACCGGAAATCCTGAGCATCCATATCCATCTGGTTTTCTAAATCGAGTCTTATATGGGCGGAACCTTCTAAATCCAGCTGGAAACCCTCCGGAAAAAGAGTACTCCGGCTGCCATACCGAATCGCCGGAATACGTCCCCCAAGTGTAATATCCCACATCCAATGTAAATCATCATCGTAATTCCAAACTCCGCCCATTCGTGATTCGTTCACGCCAGCAAGATAACTTGGATAAATCAGGCTAGATGGGAATAATTGCAATGTCCATGCCTGATTTTTCCATGTTTGCATGGTTACACTGTCCGATACGGGAACAGAAGGAATATAGGAAGTTGTTGGTAATTCAGAAGTTGGTGATTCGGAATGGGAATCGAACCAAAAAGGTGGAATCGTTTTAGTTGTTTGAACAGGAATCTTAGCTGTTCGATTGTTGGGAAACAGAATATTATTATGATTCCATTGATTTTCATTGCCATACTGCAAAACCGGTTCATCCGCACAAAGCAAAGAACTTACCAAAAAAGTAAATAAAAAGAACCCCAAAAATATATTCCGATTCATTTTTAAGATTAAAACAGTTGATTCAAATCGTTGTTTAATTCTGAGATAAAATATCTTAATTTCGGTATCATAACAATCAGCCCAAACCTGTCAAGAGCAAAAAATGTTTATAATCATCACAGATTATGTAATCATTGTAAATTAATTCCTAACCCGTTTCTTTCTTTCCTAATTAAATTATTTATTACAATATAATTTTTTGCGTTGTGTAAGATTTTGTGTTGTGTAAGATTATGGCATTTGAACAATACTGGTTAGAGATTTTTGATTGGATTTTTGGCATGGAAAATTTTGATATCGTCATCGGTAATCCGCCGTATGGAGCAACTTATCCAACAGAATATAAAAAATATTTCAAAGAACATTACAAATCAGCAAAAACAATTGCCAATGAACAAAAAGATTCATTAGATACTTTTTCGTTGTTTATAGAAAATGGATTTAATGTTCTGAAAACTGGCGGACATCTTAATTTAAGTCATCGTTGTTTTAACCGAACTCATTCCAATCCGGCATTGGAATTGCCAACATAGCGGCGATTGCCCGAATCAATTCGCCTTCTTTAAGTGTAATTTCTCCATCGTAACGAATAATCGTCATCAATGCCGTAAAAATTTTCTTTTTCAATATTGGTGATGTTTCCGCCAGAATCCGAAGTGATTGATCAAATCTCTGAACCGTACAATCTGTATCATGTTCTATTGGATCTGTTAAACTAAGTTCTTTTTCCGCCGTTTCAAAAGATTTTTTCGCAACATTAACATCCGTATGACCGGAATAAGCAAGAAAAGATAATACCGTTACAACTGATTGCCGAACCGAATCAAGTGTAGAATAACGTACGTAAAGAGGTTTGGCAATACCAAAATGAACATCAAGATCACGCAATAAAATCGCTTTGAGTGTGTATTCAAGCAGACTCATCTTTTGATCGGCAGCAATTAGTTTGTCAATAACATTGGAAAATTGTTTGTATTGCGTCAACGTCAATTGACGAAGCGACGACGTAACACGTTGAGCAAGCGGAATTTTAGTATTATCGGCAAGCTCTTGTAAATGTTGAAAAATCTGGCGGGTTTGCTGAACAACAAACGGTGTTTCCGAAACAGAAAGTGTTTCGAATTGTTGTTGCCGAATTGTTTCGTCTGCATCCAGCAAGATTGCATAAAAGGTTGCTTTCGCTGTCAACGGATTACCGGCGGCTTCGGTAATATTGTCGGGAATACTTTGTAATAATGTTCCTGCAACAAGAATTTTCTCAAGATTAATGTTGCCAATATTTTGGGCAAAACTGTTTGATCTTTCCGGTTTTACCAAAGATTCCGTTCCGTTATATTTCCGGCTTGGAGATTTCGTTTCGTCAATAAAGTTAATCGGTTCAATCCGTTTCGGAAAACATCCGTCAAAACGAGTGTCAATCCGTCGAATCCGTGTTGTCAAATCAGGATGTGTTGCAAAAATATTACCAAGCGAAAACATACTGCAAACGTTACCGAAAAAAAGATGACTTGCTTCTGCCGCATGTTCGTTGGAAACCGCACTCCCAACATTCGGACAACCAATCTTTTTCAACGCACCAGCAATACCATCAGGATTCCGCGTAAATTGAACAGCCGACGCATCCGCTAGAAATTCGCGTTGCCGTGAGATTGCCGCTTTAATTATTGCACTGAAAAACATTCCAACATAACCAAGAATCATCACCCCAAGACCAATCAACATAATCATCGCCCCGCCGCCGCCATTTTTATTGTTACGGTTGCTTCCCGAAACAGAACCTATTCGTAACGCATAATAACCAACAACCGCCAAAATCTGTAAACCAAACAAAATTCCGATTAACCGAAGATTCATTCGCATATCACCGTTTAAAATGTGCGAAAATTCATGAGCAATAACGCCTTGCAATTCGTCCCGCGTCAACAGGTCAACGGTTCCGCGATTAACTCCGATAACCGCTTCACGCGGCGAAAATCCGGCAGCAAAAGCATTGATTCCGGGTTCTTTGTCCATGATGTAAACTGTTGGAATCGGTACTCCGGCTGCAAGTGCCATTTCCTCAACAACATTGTAAAGACGGCGTTCCGCAGGTTGATAAGTTGCCGGAGAAATCGGACGTCCGCCAAGCATTTCCGCAATCGCACGACCGCCGCCGGACGATAATTCCGATATTTTGTAACAACTCCCGCCGAGAACCAACAACAGAACTCCTCCAATCGATCCGAACAAAAGTACCGGATCAAACGGATTACCGCCGCCTTGAATAACACAAAATGCGATCAAAATATAAACCGCCGCAACAAGCAGGACAACCGCCAAAATGTACAAAAATACAAGCAATGTTGTCCGTTTCCTTGCCTGTTCCTGATGTTGAAAAAAGTCCATAATTGTAACTTATCTATTTG
>JAITBS010000514.1 GCA_031283515.1 Planctomycetaceae bacterium | reverse complement strand
ACACTCTCGCAAAAACATACACCCCAGCCTTTCACAGTACCGCAATAGCAGAAGCACTTTGAACAATGACTTCAACAATGAATTTCATTTCAAAAATGGTGTTGCTTGTTTAACAATTTTGTACTATATCAATGGAATATTTTTGAATTTGTTTACAGTTGGCAATTACAAGGTAGGCAACTAACAGGTAGGCGACCTTTCGGCGAAACGTTGCCTACCTTTGAAGACCATTGGTAAACAAGTTGACGAATATTCCACTGATATATTACGAATCTTGTGAAAAATCACCTGAGTTTTGTGAAAAGACCTTTGTCTTTTGTGAAAACACACCCGTTATTTTCCAAAAAACACAACCAAACATTTTAATACATTTTCCATCGTCAGACTCCTTATTTTGTAAGGTTTCTTTGACATAACCGTGATGCGTTTACCATGACAATAGGGTAAATAACACGTAATACCGGTTTAAACGAAACAAATTTATACACAAGACAACATTGGATGCCAACAAGTTTTTTTTGCCTTGTTTTCGCTTTTTTCCCAAAAAACTCATTTTCACCTAATTTAACACAAACACACAAACACACAAACACAAACCTCATTACCAGATTAAAAGCAACAATGAGGTAATGAGGTTTGTTTTGTGTGTATTCTTTGGCTACTGAGGTTGTTCTGTTGTTGAAATGAGGTGAAAAGGAGGTCGGTGTTAGTTAATAGTTAATAGTGAATAGTGAATAGTGTCGCAATGCGGAGTACCACCGTTTGGGTAATACTCCGCTTGCAACACTATTAACTATTAACTATCCACTACAGGTTCGCCTCGTCTGCCTGAGAATCGATACGAAAACCTTGCTTGGGGTTATGGACTCACTCGACCACCAGTTAAATATTCTTCCTCTTCTTCCTGAATAATAATTCGCGGAGTTACCATCATCATAATACTTTGCGTGGTTCGTCCAATCGCGGTATTCATAAAGAGTCGTTGGATGTACGGAATTTTGTTTAGAATCGGCGTACCGGCTTCAGTTCTCCCCTCGCTGAGTCGCTTCATGCCGCCAAGTAATATCGTTCCGCCATCAGGAACACTCACTGTCGTCTGAACCGAGAACATCGCTAATGTCGGTAATTGAATCGTTACACCAGAATTCGATTGAGCAGTCCGTTGTGTTGTTCCCCGTTCGTCGGTTGATGCCGAAATAGCACTGTCACCCTTCGCCGTTGTTTGAGTTTCATCCGTCAGCGAATCTTCTCCAAAATATTTGAATGTATTCACTTTCGTAATCTTGTTAAACGTCGGATTCAGTACCAACCGAACATATTGCCGATTATCGGAAACCGTTCCCTGTACCGAAAGGAGTTGACCCTCACTCAAGATCGTGATAACCGGTTGGTACGCAGCCGCAAAATCACCCACCACCGGAATAACACTCGTCACAAACGGCGACATACTCATATCACTAATCATACCCATTTGACCATTGAAAATAGTAACCTTGGGTGCCTGAAGAACATTACTGCGTGTATCCCCTTGTGTGGCACTCATGAAAAAGTAGGCTTCAATCTCACTCAAAAGAGCAAAACCCATCTGAAGTCCAGCATCCGCACTAAAACCCCCAAACATCGGATCAACTAATCCATAATTCGCCTGATTCATCGGAATCGAAAGATCAACCGAAATATCTCCCGGCGCCGACATACCAACCGTAACATTGTTACCACCAACAACCTGAACCGTATTCGCAGAACTATTGTCGTTATTTGTTGTATTGTTATTCGTACCAGAGGAATATTGAGTTGTAACACTGCTGGCGGCTCTGTCGTTCTTAAATTTCATATCGAAATCAATTCCCATTTTTTCATAGAAATCATCCGCAAGAGTAATATAACGTACCTCCACCGCAATTTGTAAATCATTGAGTTTCCGCAACTGTGCCAGCAAGTCAACGATTTCGGCATGAACTTCTTCCGTCTGGCGAACCACTAAACTAAGACTAGGATAATATTCCATCATTTCTCCGCCTTCATCCCACGAATCCGGCGAAACTACCGCCTCGATCAAATCCATAATCTCACTAAAATCAGCCTGACTGCCACCGGAAGCTCCTGTTTGCGGAGTTCCAAAACCAGTTCCCATACCCGGCATATTATTGGTTCCGGGCATATTACCGGCAAAAGTTTGTCCCATAATATTGGAATTTCCCGTCAAAGCAAGCAAACCAGAATCAATTTTCGTATTGTTACTGGAAAGCGGAATTCCTCCCGTAACACCTCGTGTTCTTCCCAGACCTGATTGGTTTTGTATTGCCCGGTCCAACGCCGAATCAAGACCATACGGGTTCTTGGTCGGATCAATATTCGGGAATCCCATGATCAAATCACCCACATAATAAGTCTTCACATAAAGTTCCCCTTTTGCCTTAGCAGCACTGGTAATGTTCAACATCTCATTTTTGACAACATAAGCCAAATGATACGGCTCAAGAATGACATTCAACACACTTCGGAGTTTGATTTCCTTCATCAATTGAATGGTAATCATCTGATCACTGGTAATATCAACATCCCGTAACGCCGCCCAGTCAACAATAATATCAACACCCGTTTGTCCGCTCAGAAATTTCAGAACTTCGACAAGCGGCATGGGACGATCAAAGTTGAGCGTAACCGGCATCTCCAACTTTTTCAGGATTTCGTTTTCACTTTCCGGCCGTCGGCTCCGAAGAAGATCGCCCGAACCACGACGACGATTAATAATATCCGGCCAGTTTTTGCTGAAATGTAAGGGACTTTGTCCAAAATTCGGAACAATCGAAGAACTATCAACACCAAGCATCGCTTCGTTAAACGATTCCGCTTTTTCATCGCGAATCGCTATACTGCGATAAGCATTGAAGGCAAGTTGTGTTGTTGTCAACAGCATGTGAGTTACCGGTTCGTCGGGAGCAAATTCCCGCGCTTTTTTGGCAACCATCACCGCCTCTTCATAATATTGTTCGTTAATCAGTTTATTGCATTCGTCAATCAATGTTTTAAGACGTTCTTCTTTACTCTTCAGGTTTTCCGCTTCACGCCGGCGTTCTTCCCAAACCGCTTGATTACGTTTATCCTGCTCAAGCTGTGTCTGATAACGTTCCATAAATTTAACCGTATCCTCAATCGCACGGTCAATTTGACGAATAAATGTTTCTTTGGTTGCCTGATCAAGCGATGATTGTTCGACACGGGTTTTCGCCTGCTGGAGAATTTCAAGACCGGCATTAGGATTCCGTTGTTCGCGGGTTATCCGCTGGGCATCCGAAATCTGTTGCATAATTCCCGAAGAAATCTGGGAAATCATCATCTGGCGATCACGTATCACCTGATCAACTATCGGTGTATTACTGGCAACTGGCGGTTGTACCTGATTGGCAACTTGTTGAATATTTTGTGTCGGATTTTGAACAGAATGATAAACCGCTTGTGTTGTTCCATTGGAAATTTGAGGTTGCGGCAAAAGGTTTTGCCGTTTGAATGCGATTTCTGCAAGAAGCCGGTTCGGTGTATCACTTCCGGCTGGATAAACAGAATCGGCTAATTTGTAATTCGTCGCAGCACGGCAAAGTTGTTCCGCTCGCTCCAGTTGCCCATTCATCATGGCAAGACGGGCTTGACGGAGCATACTCATTGCTTGATTCAAATCACTTTGTGCTGCTTGGGAAAGAGTGTTCTGCTGAACCGGAACATGCACCTCAGGAATATTCATCGCATGAATTCGCCGCACATCGTCAATTCGTTTGAACATCGACTGGGTATCATAGCCCGCATCGCGTTCCGACTGATTGTACACAATATTTTGAGCCGCCGCTTCCTGAGTCAACTGTGTTGCAAGTTCCATTTCTCCACGACGAAGCATGGCATCCGCCTGATTCAATAATAATTGTGCATAATTCCGGCGAAAATTTTCAGTCTTTCCCGAAACACGACCAAGTTCGGCAACCTGCTTAAATTGCTGAATAAGTGTAAAAATATATTCGGGACGATCATCGAATTCACGATAAACAAGGTTCATTCCCCGAACTTCCAACGCCATCCGTTCTGCTGTTACAACATCTTTAACTGCAAGTGCTTTCCGTGCCTGATGTAATTTTTGCGCACTAATAGAGTATGCCTGATCTGCTGTTAATGGAGTGGTTGTTCCCGGATTAGCATTCACAGGATTAGCACTGATCGGATTAGCACTGACCGGATTAGCACTCACTGGAGTTACACTTACAGGAGTTACACTTACTGGACTGGGCGTTGCCGGAGGCGCAACTGTTGGTTGCGGAACGGGAACTATTGCGGAATGTTGAGCCGTGACGGTCGCAGGAAGTTGTCCGACATTCCCCTGTGCTTTTACGGAATTTTCTGAAAATGAGAAAGGACTTCCGACTGGAATAAAAATGAAAGTTGTTCCCAGTAGTACGGTAATTAAACCTAATTTGATTCTTGCTTTCGTTTCCAACACGATTCTCCTTTCGTGACACGTAAAGCAGTGTATGAGGCTCTTTACGTGATCAGTCTTGTTTTCCCGACATCCTTGCCGGTACTTTACGACGGAAGTTCTGTTTACAACGCAACTTGTTTTTAATCAAGACAACCGGCGATTTCAGGAACTTTCTAATACCATTAATACAAAAAACAGAATAAAACAGAAGGGATTTATCAAATTCAAGTTCCCTTTTTCAATACTATTCTGCCTATTTTTTCTGATTTTCCTTAATCAAAATGCAAAATTTGACGGAAAACGCCTACATGTCTTTCCTCTTAAATCGAATCTCTATACGCTTTTCATTAGAAAAAAAATGAGAATAACCAATAAAAATAAATTTTTTGCTAGAAACGGACTATCCCGTACATACTACACACGAGTACAAATGTCTCATTTTGTCTATTCGATCTTTCCCAATAACTTTGGTGATCACGTGAAAAAATAGGTAATCCTTTTTTACCGTGTAATGTATAACCCGCTTGCGAACTCGCCGCTATCAACGCTCCGCTAAAACCGCTTATTTTATCAACACAATTGGAAATACTTTGAAAAAATTATAAAAAAATGAAAAAATTTTTGAGATTTGACTAGTAATTTGTGCCGACTTCGGTGACAATAGAACTTTGTAAAGTGGACATAATTAAGGTGGATATTGAATGGTGAAACCATTTTTCCATTCCAAACGAGTCCTTTTACTTATTAAACAGTTACTGAATGAAAGGCAGGAACTGTGGTCTGGTCGAAGTGATCAGAAAAACCTTTTAACCAAAAAACTCAAGGAGAATGAACGATGAAAAAGCAACTTCGTTTCGGTTTTACTCTTGTGGAATTACTTGTGGTAATTTCGATTATTGGCATGTTGGCGGGGCTTCTGTTGCCAGCCGTCAACGCCGCAAGAGAAGCAGGACGCCGTGCCGTCTGCATGAACAACCAAAGCCAATTAGCCCTCGCCTGTATAAACTACGACAGCGCAAAACAAGCATTACCACCGATGAGAGGGAAAATCGGAGAAAAAACTA
>JAITBS010000444.1 GCA_031283515.1 Planctomycetaceae bacterium | reverse complement strand
GTTTTGAATAAATAGGTCTTGTAAATCCTTTTTCATGGTTAAATCCTTTCATTTTAGTTGTTTAACTGATTCAATTGGAAAAAATGATAGAGACAACATACTGTACAAAATAAATCTCTATCACTTCGTATTGAGGTTATTACTAATGCAAAAGTCATGCCAGACCGGATTTCCGCTAAAAACCCTCATTTTAAAGATATTTTACTTTGAAACCATTAAATATCACGGATAAACCAGCATATTTAACGGATTGTCCGTGAAATATGCTGGAATGTTAGAATAACTTGAAACAGAATTAACAAACCGGTTTCGTAACCTTCACCCATGTACATCAATAAAATTTCAAAAAAAAGTAACGGGAGATTATGGAACAGGAAATAATGCCCATTTATTGCCGTTTTTAGAAATAGCCGGTTTACCGGTTTGAGATTTATAAAAATTAAGCGAAACAGTATCACCGGAATTTTCGGATCGGGCAAATTGAATCTTTAGAATACCATGATCTGCTTTGAATGTTTTGGATTCTGAAGGTTCAATTGTTACCGGTTGATCATCAACATTCAAATGGAACGGCACACTTCCATCACGGTTATCCAATGTAATGTTAACCGGACGTGCAATGATTTTGTTACCGTTTTCTGTGTCAGATAGAAAATCATAAGTGACTCCTGCGGTAACAGGAAAACGTTGCGAATCCTGATACGTTTGCATTTGGTTTCCGCGCCGGCGTCCCGATGAAACGCTGCGTTTTTTCGTTGTATAAATTTTTACTTCGCCCGACGACGGCAACGGATAAGATTGATAATTCCCAACCGCAAGTGTTTTCGTTTCATTATCTAAACCAAACTGAACATTTTCCGTATTTTCAGCCGGATTGGAAAGTGTGATCTGATTTTCTGTTGCCGGAGATGTTATCGGTGTTGCGTCAAGAACAACCGGTTTCTGTACAAAATCATCAAGCGTTCCCTCAACAACTTCGAGCAATTCCCCTTTTTTACCGACAATAAAAGTATTCTCATTAACCGCAAAAACATCTTTAGGATTTTGTTCGGGATGAATAATAAGTGTAACTTTTTCGTCGGGAATATTGACGGTTGTCGCTGTTACCGTTGGGGCTGTTTTGGAAGGACGGAATGCGGAAAGTTGTTCGTGAACATCAACAAGCAATGTAAGAGAGTTCAGAACTGGTTTTATCTTTTTGTCGGTTTCTTTTTCCAATTTGCTCTTTTCAAACGTCTTGCGGAAATCTTTGAAATCATTGGCGGAAAATTCTTCTTCCTCAATGGATTCTCTAAAACTATTCAATGCGGAGAGCAATTTAACCGCTTGTGATAATTGCCCTGCCTCTTTGATGTCGCTTGTAACGACAATCCAAATACGTTGAACAGCGGCAGCATCGCCTTCTTCGAATGCAGTTATCATTGCCGATTGATCGGCAACCGTAACATTTTTCTCTTTCATTTTCGTAATGATTGTTTCAAGAGAAAGATTTGTTTCCGGCAACATCTCGCGGAGAATTTCAGTTTTTTGTTTCAATGATTCTTTTACGGCGGCAAGTGTTGATTTGGCAGTTCCTGCCGAAACCAAAGGAATCTGAACGGAAACAGGATTGGGAAGACAAGTATCGTCCCGACTTATTGTTTCGTTATTTGGTAACATTTCCGTTTTGGCAGATGTTACGGAAGTAACTGTAACATTTCCTGCTGACGTTACCGATGCGGTTTCAACCTGAACCGGAGTAACCGTAACGTTTTGTTCCTGAACAGTTTCCTGAACAATAATAACATCTTCCGTCAGACTGTCCCGCACACCAATCACCCAGTTTTGACCGGTTCCTTTACGTTCCTGCGGCGTTTGAAATCCATTGACAGCGGCATTGGCGAGATAACGGCTATTACTCGTTTCATAATAGTTGCCAATAGTGCTACGAATATTGAGCCGTGAAAAACCGCCGTGACGTTGCATTTGTTGAAGTTCGTGAAACGATGGAAGCCGGAATCCGTATCGGGCAGCCAAACCGCGTGCCGAACTTCCCCAGTCAGCGGAGGGAACACGACCAAGTGTTGTTGTCCATTCGAGTCCGGTTATATTGTCACGATAAATCTGAACTCCGTTGATCCTTCCAATATCCGTCCAATCGGCTAGACTGTACGAACTCAACAAGACACTCAGTAAGAATAAAACCGTAGCAATAATAAAATGTTTTAACATGTTTTTTCCTTTGTTAATAGTAGTTTTGAAAGGTTCTTTTTTAATGGTTCTATAAACAATGCTCCGCACACAAAAGTAACGAAAAACACCGATGTTTGTGTAACAACATTTTGTTTGGATTTTTCAATATCTTTTGTATGTGAAGCGTTAATGATTCTAAAAATTCTAGAGATTCTAAAGATTCTAAATATTTTCTGATTAACGTCCGAAAACCGGACGGTTCGTATTGTTACGGAAATAATGACCATTTATTATCACGTTGATCGAGACCGATTTTGTAGGAAGCACTTTCTTCCAGTTGATAAACGGCACGGTTTCCGATATCTTCGCTGCGGGCAAATTGTAAATCAAGAACTCCATTACTCGAAGTAAAAGTGATTTGTTCACCGGAATTGATCGTGTATTCCGTTCGGTCAGCGAAACAATGGAACGGTAACGGACTGCTGTTATTAATTGTCACGGTAATTGATTGTACGGCAATTGACCAAACGCCGCCGGAATACGAGAACGTGTAATTTCCTGATCCTGCGGAAAATGATTTCCAATATCCTTGTGAGATGATGGAAATTGTTCCTGATTTTGGAACAGAAAACGATGCTTTTTTTCCTGATGCTAATGTTCGTGTAACTTTATCATCAAGGCGATACGTTGCGGTTCGGTCAGTGGTGTTTACAAGACTGATCTGGCTTGTTTGTTGGGCAGACTGAGGAACCGGATTTGAATAAACCGGAATTTGCGGAAATGCATCGCTGATGTCTTCCTCCGCAATACGGAACTCATTCCCTTTCATCAAATATGTTTCAGAATCAAGAGCATAAACAGTCTCCGCCGGAAGTGAAGGACAATAAATTACCGTTACAATGCCGGTCGGAACCGGTATAACCGCTTTGGAAGATTCCTTAAACTCCGTCAATGTATCGAGAATTTTAAGAGTATCTTTGAATGCACCAAGAGTTTTTTGTGCATCTTTTTTAACTTTTGCCGGTAATTTTGCCTTATCAATCAGTTTTTTCAAATCTGAAATATCATTGTTTTCAAACTCACCGTCTTGAATTGTTTCTTCGAGTTCGGTGAGTTGCGTGCCAAGACTGATTGTTTGGGCAATTTTGTTACCTTCAAAAGGATCGTCTGCCAATTCCGATACTAATTTTCCGGCTGTTTCCGCATCATCATTGTTGACGGCGTTGAGGAAGTCGGCAATTTTTTTCTTATCCTTTCCCTCCTCGAGAAATTTTTCCGCAATACTTTTGGCTTTCTCTTCGGACATCACGGAATCTTTGAGCGAATCAATAAATGATTCCAATTTTTCAGTAATCTCTTTATTGAGAACATTTTTTACTTTATTGACAATCTCTTTTGTTGCGGGGTTTGCCGTAACAGTTGTTGAGTTTTTCGTCAAGGTCAACGGTGTTTCTGTAACACTTGCCGTTTCGGTTTGTACAACTGCTGGAGTAACTGTTGTTGTTGGCGACTGAACAATAACTGTTCGGGTTTGTGGTTGAACATAAACCTGCGGTCGCGGACGCGGCGGCGGATTGTAACGGTTTTCCCATTCACGGCGTTCGCGGTCTCTTCGGGCGGCTTCGGCGGCGATGCCAAGAACACCGCCGACAATGGCACCGGCAATTTGTGCATCCGATGGTTT
>JAITBS010000268.1 GCA_031283515.1 Planctomycetaceae bacterium | reverse complement strand
ACGGGGTGGGTAAAAACTCCTCTTCAACCCAACGCCCTGAAAGGGCAACGGGAATAGGATTAAATGACGAACCGTTCTGTTTGAAAATTTCCTATCGCCCTTTCAGGGCTTGTTAATTAGGGAGGATTTAACCCACCCCGTTGGGGCGGGTTATAATCTTAACGCCCTTTCAGGGCTACCTATTGTTGTTATCTACGAATATTCCACTGATATATTACTTTTATTTTTTGTTAATTTTTCCAATAATTGTTCGCCAATTGGCGGCGTAACGGGGATCGATTCCAATTTTATTTTTATCGGCTATTTCATGCGTGAACGGGTTTAAGTTTTCTTTATCGGGCATCGGTAACAAAATCTGATCACGGCGGTCAACCGGTTGTACCCAGATGTTGAAGGCAACTAAGCCGGAATTTTTATCTTGCACGAACCACGCAATAGAATGATCCGGAAGTGTGTATGTTTCTGTTGCGATTTTATTATTATCTTGATTTTTGTTGCGTCGTAAAATCGGTTGTTGGGGCAACTCCGCAGGTTCCACCGAATAAACGATTTCTTCGTTGTTGGGAAGTGTCAGACGAAGTGAATTATTTTCGAGTGAAGTTTGTGTTGCGGCGTGCAAGTCGGTGCGGAACTGGTCGGCAAGACGTGAAGCCGCTAACCGTACAGAATCACCGCGCGATTCCTTAATCCGTGTCTCTGTAACCAAAAACAGAACTCCCACGCCTAAACCAATAACAAAGGTCTCCGCCGCAAAAACGAGAACCGTCTCAATTAACGTAAATCCAGAATAGTTGTTTTTCATGGTAAATAAAGTATAAATAAAAGTGTATCAATAAAAGTATCAATAAAACTGTAAATAAAAATATAAATAAAGGAAATTATTGTGTTACGGCGGGAGTTGAATCCGCCGAAGTTGTCGATGTTGAATTGACCGGCGTTGAATCAACCGCACGAACAAGCGGTAATTCACGGCGAGGACGGTTTTGACCATTGTCGTACGATATTGTTATCCGAAAAAACGTGACGTTTTTTATTGCCGGTTCGTCCAGTTTTTCGACGGTCAGTTTTCCGTCCGGTAATGATTGAGCAACCATGTTTTTCAATGGTTTGAGTTTTTCGTCATTATCGTTACTATTGCCGGACAATGTTTCCAGGTCAATCATTTCTTGAACATTCAGTAATGTATCGACGGCAATTTGTTGTAATTTTTGATCGGAGCGGTGATCGATGAGTTGGAAGAGCGATTGCGTGAAAATGGTCAACGCCGCTAAAACCAATACCAAACCAACGCAAACTTCCAGCAAATAAATTCCGCAACGTTTTTCGGAATGTTTTTCGGAATGTTGTCGCGGACAATCAAAAATGAGGGAATGATATTTTGTCATCATAAACACCTTTCGGATTCTTATTAAATTAAAAAATAAAACATAAAATCTGTATCCATTAAATCCGTTTAAATCCGTTAAAAATCAGCAACAATTTTTTGTTTTCCGTTCATTATTTTTTTTGCTGTTAAAAATTCGTAAGGGTTGTAATCAGATTGATAAGGCACATGAAAAGCGAGAGAGCCATAACCGCTACGTATATTCCGAATAGGACAACATATAAAATAGAAAACAGATGTATTTGTACAATATCCGAAGTACGTTGCTGTTGTTCTTTACCGTCGGCAACCTCCCGAAGCATCGCTTCAACATGGTCTGTCCGAACCGCCGACTCCAGAAGTGCCGCTTCACTCCGGCTAACCCAACACATTTTGCGTAACGTTTCAATCCAGTTAATACCTTGAGCAATTTGTGTGTTAAAATAATGCCCCAAACGGCGAAGATAACGACTCGGAACAACTTGGGAATAAACATCAATAATTTCTTCAATTGGTTTTTGCAATTCCAAACCGGCGGCAAGAATCCGCAAAAATTGTGCGGAATCACGTTGCCGTAATATTCTTCGTACTCCCAAAGGACGCCAAGGAATAATTCCCGAACGAAAATTAAAATAAAAAATCGGCGCCAGTACCAAAATAGAAAGCAACAGTAAAAATAAGTACCAATAGTCCACCATAGCAGTCCTTGATAGATTGATAACAAATAACGTTACCGCAGGCAACGGTATGCCAAAATCCTTATAAATGACTTGCATTTTCGGTGTAATCGCCACCAAATAAAACACTGCCGGAAAAAAGAGGAACGGTAAAGACCAGTAATACCAGAGAAATCGAAACAACGCTTGCTCATGAACGAGTCCGCTTTGATAAACATTGCCGGTGGTTTGAGTAAACAGTTTATCGGGTAATTTTGTTCCGCCTAATCTGATTAAACCGACCGTATCGTAACGAATAATTCCTTTCACTGTTGCCGCTGTTTCAACAATAGAATGTCCCTCTTGAATTTTGTCCGCAAATCGAAACAGTTTTGCCCGATACCAAGGTCCCCAACACATCGAAGCATAAGAACGAAGGACTTCATAAATAGGCGTTTCACTTTCCAGTGCCGTCTGAATCAACGCCAGTATCAGACGTTGCCGGCGTATCTTGAGAAACACCAAAACCATGAAAATAAACGCAGCAAGGAACAACGAAATAAACACGATAAACTCAAGAAAACCCAATACCACGTCTCGTATTTTGGGGTCGATTCCATCGCACACAAGGACAAACACAATAGAAAACAATACCGCCCCAAACAAAATCAGCATCGCCCAAAAAAGACAACGAATAGTAAATCGGAATAATTGTGACATGGCATACCTCTTGTGGTAATATTGATGAAGTTTTCTATTTTAGAACACGAAACATACAAAATAGCACGAAAAATATGAAATTTTTGTTTTGACTCTTTTCGTGTTATTTTGTGATTTTTCGTGTGGTTAGTGTTTTAAAAAATTCCATTGAATGATTATGAAAGTAATTGTTATAAATGCACACTGTATATTTAATGAATAACCGGAAGTGGAAAATTGAATCAATAAAAATAAAATACCGGATTTTAATGGAGTAACTGTTAATGTTCCTGCCAAACCGGAACATCGTTACGTTAACCGCTCAAAGCAGTTACTAATCCAACGAACGGCGAAAGCAAGGCAAGGGTGAAACACATAAAAACAAAAAAGAGAAAGAGATAAATCGTCGGAATAAAAACAGAATAGAAAAGGAATGCGGAACCGATTTGGTCGGCTTTGAGAACTTCAAGACTACGTTGCAACGCCGACGGAATCGTATCATTCTTTTCCGCCGTCTGAATAAAAGGAACAAGCCAACGCGGAAAAATCAACGGGAAAAACAAAATAAGTTGCGAAAATTTGGTGCCTTCTTTGGCAAGAGCGGCGGCTTTCAGACATCTTGTTCGATACGCCCGATTGAAGGAAAAACTTCCCGCCGCAAGTTCCAACGCCTGATCCAACGGTACACCGCGTTTTATTGAAAACAATAATTGTCTTAATAATTTCTGCGAAGCAAGCGAACAGAAAAGAGTACCCAAAATCGGAATACGAAACCAAAAGGACGAAAAAAATAATCGTATCAGTAAAAAGAGAACAAGAATACCGCCAATCAAAATAAAATACGTTTCCGGCTGAGCCAACATCCGACTGAATATAATCACCCTTTCCGTCAGCAATGGAAGATTCATATCGAAATCCAGAAAAATTGCTTCGAACTTCCACGTGGTGAACGCCAAAATTTCCACGACAGCCAACGTAATTCCGAACAAAAGTATCGGATACGCCAATAAATTGGTTAATATTTGGAACGTTTTACTTCGTTCTTGTTCTGTTTCCGTGAGTTCGGCAAAATATTCGGGAAAGTTGCCGCTTTTGAAGGCTGTTTCCAGGAGAGCGGTTAATCGCCGCGGTAATTTGGCTTTTCGTACAGCGGTTTGCGGTTCCAGTCCTTCGTCCAGTAATGCGGCAAAACGGAGCAAGGAACGATTGAGCCGATTATTTTTACCGCCGCTCACCAACAACCGAATCGCTTCACCCAACGGAAGGTTCGACTGTACCGCCTGTGAAATTAACAACATCGTTTCATACATTATTAGGACTACCGGTTGGAGTTACAGTAATTGAAATGACCGTGACGGGAATTAAAAAGTAAACCCGTCACGCCGTCATACATGATAATTTGATAATTGATACAACAAATAACCGTAAGGAAAAATAATTGCCAGAAAATAAGCCGCCAAAATGATTCCGCCCAACAGAAACAACAACATCACCGGCAACCAACTTTCGAGACGTTCCAGATTATTTTTTGCCTGAAAGGTATGTAGTTCGGCATACTGATCCAAACCGGAAAGCAAAATGGTTTGGTCAGATATTCCGAGTGTCCAGTTGACGAGATTGCTCAATGGATACAGGAGTCGATTGGTTGTGAGGTTCTTTTGTTTGAGGGAATGGAGTTGTTGTTCCAATTCCGGTTCGGACACCGAAACGCCAATGCTTTGAAAACTCAACGACAACGCACGAGGAAACGGCAAACCGGAACGAATAAGTAACGCGGTCATTTGGGCGAATGTTGCTTGAGCCAGATTCCGGTTGGCGGTTCGTAACCAAAAAAACAGCAACGGAGTTCGAAGTATCAGAAACACGGAACGCTTCGACCGAAAACACCAAATTCCGTACATTCCCCAAAGCAAAGGAACAAAAAGTAATTCAATCGGACCCAAACAGTTTTGAATAAACGCCAGAGAATGTAAACAGGTTAATTCAATGGAGAAACTGTTATAAAAATCAACAAAAGTCGGGACAAGTTTATGTGTAACGAGTGAAAAGAGCAGCAAGAGAACGGTGAAAACGAACATCGGGTACAACATAGCACCTTGTAGGAAGTTACGGGAGTCGCGTAACATTCGCAAGTTATGGGCGATTTGTTCGAGGGCGCCTGCGAGATTCCCGGATTCGAGTCCTGCTTCAACGACGGCGGCGTAAACCGGCGGAAAGTTGGGTTCTTTTTGTAAGGCTTCGGACAACGACTGACCGGATTCCAAACGGTCAACCAGTTCCCGAACACGATTGCCCAACCGAGCCGGAAGATCATGACTTCGGTTCCGCAATGCCTCTTCAAGCGGTAAATCAAGCCGAACCAACGCGGCTATTTCGTCACAAAGACCGATTAATTGATCATGTTGAATCATTAGTTGCTCCGTAACTGTCAAATTCCAAATTGCCGATAACACCAAATTGATGTATCAAAAGAAAATTTTCCTACAAAATAGAATGATAGTCAATAACCTCAAATTAAAAAAATAAAAAACAAAAAAATTTGGTAATCTATCAGTGGAATAGTTGAGAGTTGATAGT
>JAITBS010000013.1 GCA_031283515.1 Planctomycetaceae bacterium | reverse complement strand
TATCAGTGGAATATTTTGTTTTTCGATTTTCACCCCGACAGGGGCAGTGGCAAGTTGATAGTTGAGAGTGGATAGTTGATAGTGCCGCAAGCGGAAGTATTACCGTTTGGGTATTACTCCGCTTGCGAACTATCCACTATCCACTCTCAACTATCAACTACTCGCTTGACCTACGGTTATGAAAATTCCACCCCTTCAGGGTGAAGAATCAAAAATAATAATTCCACTGATATATTACAGTTAAATTAATAAATTGATAAGTTATATTTGTTACTCTCCATTAATTATTCACTGTTGCTAGGACGTAGGGACCGTCAGGCATAACGGCAATAGTCATATTTGTACCATAGTCAGCGAAGGCATCAGCAACCGCTTGTTCAAGAGTTGGCGATGGAGTTACATAATATTTTCGAAACACTTCCGGCGGCAAACCATCGGACACAATTTTGACCTTCCCTTTTCGAAGTGCTTTGGCAAGCTCTTCGATTTGCCATTGATCGGCAACATAAAATTGATCCGCAAGAATTGCCTCCATAAACGAGTCAATCGTGGGAAAACGTGTTACGATTTCATCAAATGCTTTACTTCCCAAACCTTCGTCGCACGCGGCAACCAAAATAATTGTTCCGCCTTGCTTCATAATTTCAACCGCACCAACAATGCCCTTAATCGCCTGATACCACGTTTTATCCAACGGATAACCGGCAGCACTGGTAATAACAACATCAACAGGATTGCTAACTGTATCCGTAACAAATTTTCGGGCAATTTCGACACCTTCGAGATGGGCATTGTCCATCGCGCCAGCAACCACCGCCAGAATTTGACGATGATGATCAATGACGACATTGACAATAAAATCACAACCGGATTTTCGTGCAATTTCCATTTGTTCTTCGTGAACCGGATTTTTTTCGAGACAACCAAAACGGGCATTTTTATGTTCGAGAAATTTGGGCGAATGCCAAGGTCCGATTGTTTCGGCAGCGGCAATTCCCGGACAAATCGATTTACGCCCTCCGCTAAAACCCGCCATAAAATGCGGCTCAATCAAACCGGTCAGAATTTTCACTTCCGCATTGAGATACCGGCGATCAATCCAAATAGGAACTCCATGTGTAGAATTACCAAGATAATCATGTTCGTTTTTGTTTCGGGCGTCGTGGTCTTCAACTCGATAACGTTTCATAATTGTTTCGCCAAGCATTTCGAGTTTCTCTTCCGGTGTGCTGGCACGATGCAAACCTGTAGCGACAAGAATGACAATTTCCGAATCGGAAATTCCGGATTCCTCCAATGTTTGCAAAATAGGCGGTAAAATGATTTTGTTGGGAACAGGTCTTGTAATGTCGCAAATTACAAGACATGCGGATTTTTTACCGGCGGCAATTTGAGTTAATGGTTTAGAAGTGTTTGGTTTGATAAGTTTCCGACGGACTTCCTCCATCGGTTCCGGCAACACTTTTGCAGATTGGATTCCAAGCACCTTGACAACATTTTTTTCCGGCAAGTCAACCGAAAGCGTTCCACGTCCATAAGCAAGCGAATAATTCATAATCGGAATAGTTGGTTTATAATATTAACTTAATACATAAAAAAACAATAAATAACGAATAAATCAAAATTAGTATAACACAAGATATGTATTATAACCGGTTACGGTGTTAATGGAAAGAGCAACGCTTCGGAGAAACGAACAAGAAAATCATTCAATTCGTGAATTTTATCAAGTGAATAATGGTCAAGTACAAGGGTTCGTGGGACAGCGGTTGACATGTTATAATGAGTTGTCGGTTTTTATTAACCGTTTATGAAATTATGTAATATATCAGTGGAATAATTTATTTGTTTCTTTTCCTCTCCGTCCTGAAAGGACAGAGGTTAGTTGATAGTGTCGCAAGCGGAAGTAATACCGTTTTGGTAATAATCCGCTTGTGAATTCTCCACTATCAACTATTCGCTTGAACTACGGTTATGAAAATGCTCCCCTTTCGGGGTGAAGAATAAAAAATAATAATTTCACTGATATATTACAATAAAATCACGACTGAATAGATACAAATAATTACCAAAACTAAAAAAAGAAAAAAATACTATTGACAATTATTTTTTTTTGTATAAACTGTGTGGTATTCATTTTTTGCTCTGGGAAATGTTTTTCTCACTGATGTAGGTGCGGCAATTCACGGAGATACCAATGAAACCTTGCATAAAGGAGCTTACTATGGAAAATTTCATGAGATGTTTCGTTGTGTTTTTGGGGAATTTTTGGGCAAAAATCCCGATGTTAGAATGGGCAAGCAAGGAAAAGCAGGGGGGGGGGGCAGGATATAGTAGAAGGTTAAGAACGGATAACAAAGCGTGTTCACGTTCTAAACTCTTTCCTACAAACTTCTTACGACTTTTTCACTCTTCTCCGTTCGGCTTTACTCTTGTCGAACTTCTTGTGGTGGTTGCGATTATCGGTGTGTTAATCGCACTTCTGTTACCAGCCGTTCAAGCAGCCCGAGAAGCCGCAAGGCGTTCGCAGTGTATCAACAATCTCAAGCAGATTATGCTTGCGGTTCACAATTACCATGATACCAACAAAAAATTACCATCACATGGTTTTGGTTCTCCGTTGGATAGTACTAACCAGATGAATGGTCCTGGTAACGGTTGCCGATTGAATGCGTTGGTTCCACTTATGCCGTTCATGGAACAAAACGGTGTTTGGCAGGAAATCACCGCCGCCAATTTCAGTCCCTGTCCATGGACTACCACTTTCCCTTCTGCTTATACAATCAGCACATTAGCTAATCAACCTGTTCGGCATTGGCGTACACAAATTCCAACCTTGTTG
>JAITBS010000012.1 GCA_031283515.1 Planctomycetaceae bacterium | reverse complement strand
GTAGCCCTGAAAGGGCGTTAAGATTATAACCCGCCCCAACGGGGCGGGTTAAATCCTCCCTAATCAACAAGCCCTGAAAGGGCGATGGAATAGTTGAGAGTTGATAGTGGAGAGTGGATAGTTCGCAAGCGGATTACGACCAAAACGTTTTGAATCCGCGTGCGAACTCTCCACTATCAACTCTCAACTATCAACTAATATCCTGCCCTTTCAGGGCGTTGTTTCACAAGGAATTATAACCCACCCCGTTGGGGCGGGTTATAATCCTGACGCCCCTATCGGGGCTAATGTGAAAAACAATAATTCCACTGATATATTACTAAAAAAGTATTTTAACAACTTGTTTTTTAATTTTTTTCAATTTCTTTCGTGAAAGGAGAGAATCATGAAACGTATCAACACGAATTTTGATTTTTTGGGGCGAGTTGCCGTTTTGTTGATGGTAACACTGTTGTTGACGGCAACGCTTGTGTTGGGGCAGGAAACACAAACACCCGAAACTTCAGAGAAAAACGTAATCGAAAACAAAAACAATAACAATAATGAAAAAACATTATTGCCTTTGTTACGGATTGACGGATTAAAGGCGTATCCGGTTAATAAAACGGTTGCGGATTTTGCCGATGAAATCAATCTCACAACTCCCGAAAATGCTCATGCAACAGTAAAACATCTCATCATCTCAAAACGTTCGGACAAGTATGAACAAATGTCTCAAATGTCGTACGGTAATCCGCCAGTTCCTGATCGTGAAAAATTTGATGAAACCAAAATCACAGACGAATGGCGGGAAATTTTCAAAAAGAAAAATGTGATCTTTGAAGTGTTGATTGTTCAGGACAAATTGGCATTCGTTTGGGGAATACGGCAATTTGATCTTCTTTACGATGGTAATTTTTATATCAAAAAAGAGGGAAAATGGCTCAATTGCGGAAATCTCCAAAATAGAACACTTAAAGGATTGGCGGAAGAAGTTCAAACGGCAATGTTCAAACTTGCCCGAATGTTCGACATTCCAATCGATCAGGCAACTCCGGTTGGTTGGACAACACCGGACAGCATGAAACACACCCATCTTTGTATTGTTGAACCGGTCGGCGATTTCAAACCGCGAACTCCTCGCGAATTGCTCGATAAATTGAACAATAATTTGCAGAAAACAAAGGAAATAACCGGATACTTCCGAACATGGGTGAAAGACGGAAAACTCATCGGCGGAATTTGTACCAATGATGCGGCTTGGCTTCAGCAAAATATTGAGTCAATTCCAGAATTAAAACTGCTCGAAATGAAACCGCTTGACGCAGAGTTGCTCAGTCAACACGTTGTCAAAGGACAAGAATCGTTGCAAAGCGAACGTCTGCAACAAGTTCAACAATCCGACTGGTACAAACGGCTCAATCAAATGCAGAAAACTTATGTTGCGTTCGATGAAAATACGTTTGCGTATGTTTATGATCCGAAAAATTATGAAGTCGGCGATCAACGGGATGAGTTGGAAGCGAAGTGGCTAAAATTGTTGGAAGTAAAAGAACCGGAGCCGAATACTTATGTATCCGGACAATCATATACTTACGACAAAGCGATATTCGGTTTAGCAACGATTCAGAGCCAAAAAGCAACACCGTTACTCATAAAAATCGCCGGAGAACGTGTGATAAAAGACAATGCACATCGTCATTTTGCAATAAAGTCGTTGGGGATACTTGGCGACAAGACGGCAATACCGGAATTGATTCCGCTTTTGTACCATTTTAATTTCAACACGCGTTGGGATGCACAAATTGCGTTGGTTCGTTTGACCGGTGAGAATTTCGGACGCGACTCAGAAGCGTGGGGAAAATGGTATAATGAAAACCGCGAAAAACTCGGTAAAAACCTTCCGGAATTTGATCCGAAACCGGTTGATTGGATTTTCGGCAACAACAATAATGAACTCAAATTCCATAACGACCCCAAAAATCAAATAGAATTAGACTCAAGATCGCTTCGTGGAAATGAATAATTCGTCCTATTTCCGCAATTCAAAAGGTAGGCAACGTCTCGCCAAAATATCGCATCGGCGCAACTTGCCTACCTGATAATAAATTTGTAGTTAAGATAAAATGAGGGAACATACAAAATATAATTTAAAATAATAGTGTACGATCTATCTTAATATTTTGGAGGTAAATGTAATGCAAACGGCAATTGTAAAATGGGGGAATAGTCAGGAAATACGCCTCCCGAAAGATTTGTTACAAAATGTCAATATTTCAGAAAATGAAACGGTTGATATAATCTTGCAAAATGACGCCATTGTAATAAAAAAATTAAATCAACAAAAACATCGTACCACAAAAGAACGTCTTCAAGATTTTTATGGTGAACAATATGAGCAAAAACATCTTGCCCAAAATGAAATTGATTGGGGAACACCGGTAGGAAAAGAAGTATGCTAAAACAAGGACAAATCATCCGACTCGACTTTGATTCACAAATCGGACACGAACAAAAAGGTAAACGTCCCGCATTGGTGGTAAGTAATGAATCATTTAACAAATTCTCAAGTTTGGCTATTGTTTGTCCAATAACAAATACGGATAAAAATCATCCGTTTCACATAAAATTAGATAAACGAACAAAAACAACTGGTGTTATTCTTTGTGACCAAACAAGAACTTTGGATATCAATGCAAGACATTATTCTTATATCGAAGAATTACCGCAAGATATTCTGTTTGCTGTTATTGATATTATTAGCGGATTTATTGAAATAGAAAAATAAAATCAAACCCAAAGATTCATTGCCTATTGCATGTGCGATTGAGATTGTAATTAATCCCATTGATTTTGTTGGAATAACAGGAGAGAAAGAATGAAAACTGATACTCTTATTAGAAATGAAGGTATGGAAATCTTGGCAAAAAATTGGGGCTTGGTTGATGCGGAACGCTTTATCATGCTCATACAAAAAAGAACCTTTTGACTATAGGGAATTTCTAAAAACCTCTCTTGTATATTGTTGACATTAAGTTATGCTATTTTCGTAATATATCAGTGGCATTTTTATTTTGAACGTGCCAATGATTAATAAAGTGTCGTTTCCGTAGGACGGACAAAAAATAAACATTACGGAAATTCCACTGAATAATTACGACATTTCTACTAAATCGAAACGTTACTAAATCGAAACGCTGCTGGATAGATACGAACACAGAATACTCGAAAAAGAAATTACTTTGGAGTTCGATTTATTTGTTTGTTTACTCGTTTGTTTATTGACTGAGTAATCCGAGCATGTAGTTTGGAATTTGGTTCGCAATACCCAATGTATTAATATTGGACTGAACCAGTATTTGTGCACGGGTTAGATTCGCAGTTTCTTCGGCAAAATCAGTATCACGAATTTGACTTTCCGCTTCGGTAATTGCTTCCAGTGTATCATTGAGAACATTGATATTTGTTTCAAATGTTGCTTTTTGCATCGTTCCGAGTCGTCCACGTATTGCGGTAATCGCAAGAATAGACTCTTCAACAATTCGGAATGCTTTGTTGGTATCACTAGTAAGCGAAGCATCTTGACCACTACGGAGTTGGTACATCTTGCCCGAAGCACCACCTAACTTGACGGTGTTCACACTTTGGATACCAAGCGTAATCTGTTGGTTGGAAACAACATCAGAACCAATCTGGTAAGTTGCACCACCACCAGTTATTGAAAACGAAGTTGTGTACTTGTCGTTTGTTCCCGCCCCCTCACTAAGCGTCATATCCAACGAAAGCGTTGCTGTGTTCAAAGAGACATCAAGACCATTTCCCACCGCTTGAACTCCATTGATCAACGCCTTCACATCCTGACCATAAACCTTTTCCGCAATATTACCGCTTTTGTCATTCAATGTGAATGTGGTTTTACTACCGTTTGTCGTCGTTGCCTGAACATCAACAAATTGATCACTGCCATAATCCAACGATTTGAAAATAAGGAAGTAATCGCTCGCATCTTCTCCAAATAAAAGTTTTGCTCCGTTCAATTCGCCCGCCGGTAACGCCCCATCTTTCGTGAGCAACGTATCATCCTGCATCGAAACAACGCCCGAACCATCTCCATGTTGCAGAACTTCAAAAAGATTCCGCGTTTGCGGATCATTCTCAATCAATTGCTCAATATCGTACGCCGTCGTAATTCCCGCCCGAAGATGAATCGTAATCGTTTTGAGATTACTATCCAATTCAAGACGCATCCCTTTAACCGAAGTCGTTTGAGGTGTAATAAGATTGCCGCCATCATCTTTCTCCAAACCAGTGTATTCCTCTTCATCACAAGGATTGTTTTCCGTTCCTTCAATGTAATTGTCGGCATAAAGTCCCGTAACACTACTATCATCAGCATAAACAACTGTATATCCGTTGTATTCGGGTCCATTTTGTTTGGCAACCAAATCATAAGAAGCATTGATTCCATTATCGGAAGTCATTGTTCCCTTGGCTTTTGTCAAGACGAGATGTTGTTGTTCGATATTATCGTTCCACCCAACAAATTGAATATCATTGATAATCCATTCATCACATTCACCTCTTGAAATCGTCGGAGCCAACAATCCGGTTCCGTAAGGATCATTACATTCGTCCCATTGAGCACCGGCAGGACGGACAACACTAACACTAATATAATCAACACTTTTCGGGTCTTGCGTGTCCCACCATGTTGCTAAATCTTTGGCGGTTGTCTGAACAAGACCTTTTTCATCCATAACAAGATGAACCGTAATCGCCCCTTTTTCAACCAGTCCGCCGGAAGTTACAATCGGACCGTCTTTGACAAAATCTATCAGCCCATTACCGGATTCCGGATCGGAGGAATAAGTTCGAGTATTGAACATTTTACCGACAACCTGATCACTGTTTAACAACAAAGCCGCATCATTGGCATTGGGTTGCCGTGTGGTTGCATTGCCGGCATCATCAACAGTTTCGTGATCCGCCATCCAAACAGTTACCGTTCCGCCAAGATGTCCGCCGGTCTCTTTCGTGTTGGCAATTTCCGTAAACTGATTCACCTTGAGTCCGATGTGTCCGAAAGTTCCTGTTCCATTGTTGTAGGCAACAGGATAAGGATTACCGTTGGAATCAACAAGAAATTCATAAGGATGAGCCGGATTGGTTGTCGGATCGGTCGGCTTCGATAAATCGTACATATTCGACGTATTCTGAGAATACGACAACGCCGCCGTAAAACCAAGATCAGCATTGTTAATCGCCGCAATAACATCATTGGCAGTAATTTGCGGATACCACGCCGGATCACTCTGAATATCTGTCGGCGGCGCATTCACCATCGAACTGTTGAGCGAAACACGGAGTTGATTTGTTTTGGTATCAAAAATAACTTTAACCGCTTCCGACTGCGTATCGCTCATCGTCATCTGAACCGGTATATTATTGAACATATCACCGCGTTCTGTTGCGGTAACATAAAATGCGGAATTGGCAATATCGTAACCATCGGTTGATTTGAAGGTTGCCTGTGCTTCGGCATACGATTTTCCCGGATCATATTCAACCCAACCGTTTTTACGGTTGGGATCAAGACCATCGGTTGGATCATCAGGATTATACGGACTGTCAGGATTTTCACTGATACGTTTATAAACAAATTGAACATCGTCATAGTTTTCGCCTTTTTCATTGGCGGTAATAATAAGACTTGCTTTGGGGTCTTGAGCTGTCAGAACAGCACGGGCAAAATCCAACTTGTCAGGAACTGTTGTCCGATCAATCCAAAGCTCACTATTACCCGGTTCGGCGACAAATCGAATATTGGGCGAATTTTTTTCACCGAGAAATTGAAGAGCGTTTCCTTCGTTTGGATTGCCGTAATAGGCGACTTCTTCAAATGCGGCAACAACCTGATTACCAAAATTACCCGGAGCAAGTTTTGCGGTGATGACGGGTGGAGTGGTTGCGTCATAATAAGTTCCGTTGGCGTTGTATCCGGCGAGTTCGGCAATCAATTCGGGACACATCACCATTCCCCAATATGCCGAATTATTAAGAGCGGTAACAAGTTCCGCCGCTGTCGTAATCACCTCGCCGCCGGTAACTCCCTTTTGGAGAACACGATTAAATTCCGTTTTCGGTGTCAGCGTAACATCATTGCCATCTGAATTTGTATAAATGTAATTATAAAGATGAATCACTCCGGTTCCGTCATTATCAACAGTTCTTGTCACTTTAAACAAGTCCGCAGCACGTTCACTTCCGCGTGATACCTGTTGCGCGGGATCAAACATCGCCACAATATCATTAGCCGTAATAGCGTTGCTTGTACTCGGATCAATACTGTCTGACGGCAAAACAATAAACAATGTACCGGCTTCACCGCCGCTGTTGTTGGTATTACTGTAACCAGCCGGCGAATCTGTGGTAAAATCGTATGTAGCCGAAGAATCAAAACTGTCTGCAGTTACATCCAATGCAGCACTTAAAACACTGCTATCGGAAGTTGTGAGTTCAAAATGTCCTTCCAGTTTCAAAGCGTCTTGTATTTGCGCAATTGTTGCTCCGTCTTTGAAATAGATTTTCAAATTTTTTGACACAATATTTCCGGTATCGTCCTTGATTTCCTCATATCTTGCTTTGGCGGCTTTTCCGGCAGGAACTTCTCCGGCAGTATCCGCTACAAAAGTTACCGCAACATTATTATAAGTGGAACTTGCCTCTTTTGACTGAATCGTAAAATACGTTCCGCTTCCGCTGAGACTGTCAATATTGGTCAATCCGTTGACATCACCAAACAACGCTTTGGAAACCGTCGCTTCATCATTATAGTACGCATATTGGTGACCGGCGACTCCGTAAGGATTGTTCGGATCATCGCTGCCGCCGACACCAAAATTAGATTGGGTAAAACGTCCGTCAACAAAATGAATATTAGCGTTGTTATATTGTGCACCTGGTATATTGGCTTCAAATTTTAAGGCGTTATTATCGTGAAGTGACTGGGTGTTATCAATGATTGTGTTGTCAACATCGTCCGCAACTGCATTCTTATATTCTTCTGTTTGAAGATAGACCAAAAGTTTGGCAGGAGAATTTTTATCGATTGGTTCTTCATATTTTACGGTAATTCCTTCGGAAGTTCCTTTAAGATATTTGATTTCGACATTCCCGCCGTTAAGACCGGCATTTCCTGCCGTGAGAATAATATCATTGTTTAAACCGAGACTACTTGTTAAAATCGTACCGGCAATGGCGTCGGAACCCACTTCTGCCGTAACACCGGTTGAGTCGGACGACGCATTGACCACACGAGCAATTTCCGTAACTGTTGCTCCGCGTTGAAACGATTGGGTTGAATAACCGTAATTTCCGCCCCATTGTAAAACAATATCTTCTGCCAATGCGGGATTATTGTAATACAAAGCCGCTTTTTCGGCTGCCTGCTGTATCGCAACATTAACATCGACCGGTTTTTTATTGGAACCAAAAGTAACCTGATGGACAGAGAGATTTTGGAGATCATTTCGGTTTGCGCCGGTCACATCAAAATCAAGAGAACCGTCAAGCAGTTTCAATCCCATGAATGTTGTTTGGGAGGAAATGCGGTCAATAGCGTCGAGTGATGCGTCCACTTGTAATTGGTTTGCGGCGATCATTTCAGCACTCATTGCGCCGGTGTTCGCGGCTTCGGTAACAAGACCGCGAATATCGTTAAGTAAATTTGTTACTTCGTTCAGCGCACTATCAGCGGTGGCAATCATCATATTGGCTCGTTCTGTATTTTTGATTGCCGTTTTGATACCGGTCATATCCGAACGGAGCATCTCGCTGGCGATTAAACCGGCTGGGTCATCTTTACCGCTGTTAATTCTGAAACCGGTACTTAACCGTTCCAATGATGTTTCGAGTGAACCCATATTACGATTCAGGTTGCTTCGAGCAATCATTGCCGGAACATTTGTATAAATTCTCGTCACGCGATCATCTCCTTAGCCAAGAGGTGTCATTGCACTTCATGAAAACCTTTGGGGGGTTCGTATTACACTGTTCTTAATTTTTTTTGCTTTATGCCGATTTTTCTTTTTATTGTCGGAAAAACGATCCGACCGGATATTAGGAACAATCCAGTGTTCCAGTTTTTAATAATCGAATTGATTTATTTATAAGTTTTAATAATGTTGGATTTTTTACCAATACAAATCAAAACACTTGGTCTTTTTGTAAGAGTTATTCTGATTAGACAAAATAGGTAAAGATAATTTGGATGCCAATAGCAATGTACACTGAGGAGCTATTATTTATTTTTTCCTAATTCTTCCAAAATTTTTAAGTGGATAATTGTTGGGAGTTTGACGATAAAGGCGGTTCCTTTCCCTTCGGTACTTTCGACTCGGATAAGCCCTTTGTGTTGTTCGATAATCGATTTACAACTCGCAAGACCGAGACCATTACCGCCTTTTCCGCTTTCGTCGGGTCCGGATTTTGTTGTGTAAAACCGGTCGAAAATATGCGGCAATTTACCCGCCGGAATACCACAACCATAATCCCGAATAACAAAATCTATCATCTCATTTTCTTCGTCATAACTTATTTTAAGAGCAATTCTTCCGCCATTAGGCATTGCCTGACGGGCGTTGATCAACAGGTTGAGCAATACTTGCTGAATCTGATTGCCATCCGCCATAATTTCAGGAATATTATTTTGAAAGAATTTTTCGACGGCAATTCGATATCTATTCATTTCCCGTTCCAGTAATAGCAAAACATCTTCAATAAGAATAACCAAATTGATTGGTTCAAAGTTTTTTTTACGA
Source organism: Planctomycetaceae bacterium (assembly GCA_031283515.1). Classification (GTDB taxonomy): domain Bacteria; phylum Planctomycetota; class Planctomycetia; order Pirellulales; family Thermoguttaceae; genus WRKP01. The sequence continues at coordinate 8,020 of JAITBS010000012.1, read as the reverse complement.
TTCCTTGCTGTTGCCAGAATTGTGTTGGCAATTTTGGCGGCTCGTTTGGAGGCAAGTAAAATTTTATCGAATGATTTTGTTCGCGTGGGTTCGTCTTTATGCCGCAACCCAAGTTGGGCGTAGTTGATGATTGTCGTTAGAATATTATTAAATTCGTGTGCTGTTGTCCCTGTCAACTCGCCAAGAGCTGTCAATCGTTGAGCTTGAGTCAATTGTTCTTCAAGAAACTGATTTTGACGTTTTAACTCTTGAATGTTGTTGAGATCGCTCATTGTCTTTCGTACCGATAACGCATTATGACTAAAATAGTAATAATCAATGAAATCTTTATAATCGGTATCGTCAGAAAAACAAAAAAAATCAAGTCGATACTTAAAATCCTTATAACCATTCCTTGCAAATGTTTATATAATGAGCAGATTCAAGGTTATGGGGACTTCTAAAAATCTCATGTAGAAATTTATTTTTAGAAGGAACGCGGTTGTCTCGACTGCATATTTAGGTGTTTTTTGTCCCAAAACGGTGCGGGCGGGACGCCGGCGTTTCTTCTAAAAACCCAAATCTTTACTCAAAAAATATTTGTAAGTCCTTATTTTTTAAGGACAAGATTTTTAGAAAACATGGTTTTTAGAAATTCCCTTACGATATTATGTTAGGACAATTATTTTATTTTGCTCCGCTTAACTGGAAATTGGTCTTGGTTTATTTGTTGAAATCAGGTAATATGTCAGTGATTTTTATTGCTTTTTATTTCTGAAGCCGACTTTGAATCGGGTTCACGATGGTAATACGGAAACGCCGCTGAATAATTATGAAAATACATGAAAGTACATAAAAGTACATGAAAATATTGGCATGAAAATTGCTGCATATAATATTTATTTAGACGGAAACAATAGCAAAATAACCGTTATAAAAAATATAAAACTTCCAACCATACTTAAAACATTCACAAGAAAAACCGAACTTACCCCAATGCCGACAAAACCCAATCAACCTGAAATTACCGACGCGGAAATTGCAAAATTAAAAGAATCTGCAATTTTTGCTGAAAAAGGCAAAACTCATTTCACTGCACGATTTCTTGTTATCGGTGGACTGATGACGCCGGAAAAACTTCGTGCCGCTGCAACAATTGCGAAGCGTTACGGTAATGGAACCGTTCACCTAACCACACGGCAAGGTTTTGAAATTCCGCATATTCCGTACAAAAAATTACCATTGATGCGGAAAACTCTTGAGAAATTACCAATTGAGCCTGCCCGAAGCGGAAAATGTGTTCGTTCCATTGTTGCCTGTCCGGGAACTTACTGCAAGTTCGGTGGAATTGACACACAAGGACTGGCGAAAGATATTTCCAAAAAATTCGGAAAACGTAAAAACTTACCGCATAAATTCAAAATTGCTGTCACCGGATGCCGTAATTGCTGCGCAAAACCGCAAGAAAATGATCTTGGTGTGTTAGGTGTTGGTAAAAACTTTGCTGTTTTTGTTGGCGGAATGGCTGGAAAGACACCGCGATGGGGAGATCGTTTGCCGTTTACGCTGCAAAATAAAACTGAACTTCTTGCGCTGATTAAAGTTATCATTGATTGGTACGCTGCGCATGGTCTTGACAAAGAACGCTTCGGAGCAACAATTGAACGAATCGGACTATCAAATATGCTGGTTGATATAGGGCAAACGCCGTGATATTTCACAGTGCCGTTAAATATCACGGGGACAACGAAACATCTTTCTTTTTTTGCTCGGCTAATCATAATATTTTTTTATAGGAAAAATTTCAAAAAAACCGCTAAACCATTAGAAAATATAAACCTAAAAATATAAAGAAGTTATGAAAAACAGGCAATGAAAAATCGTGTTGCGGACACAATTTTCACAACAGTGAAAGGGATTTTATCATTGGTAATTTGAAAAAATATTAGATTGGCATGTATTTTGCAACTTATTAAAATACGGATTTTACCTCAGTATTTCTAACTAAAACTTATGAACTTTAAGGAGAAGACTTATGAAAAAAGAATTGACAACATTATTTTTAGCTGCGGTATTAGTTGCGTTTTTTTCCGTAACGCTTTACGCAGCCGAATACAAACTGCTCAATGTGTCCTACGATCCGACACGGGAACTCTACAAAGAGTTTAACGAGGCGTTCAAAGCCTACTACAAAGCCCAAACCGGTGATACTGTTAATGTAACACCTTCGCACGGCGGGAGCAGTAAACAAGCTCGGTCAGTGATTGACGGTCTTGAAGCCGATGTTGTAACACTGGCTCTGGCTTACGATATTGACAGTATTGCGGAAAAGGCAAAATTGTTACCGGCGGACTGGCAAAAACGCTTGCCCGATAACAGTACACCTTATACTTCGACGGTTGTTTTTTTGGTACGAAAAGGGAATCCCAAAAAAATTACGTCTTGGGATGATTTGATCAAATCGGGAGTGGGTGTTATTGCTGCGAATCCGAAAACTTCGGGAGTGGCTCGTTGGAGTTATCTTGCGGGTTGGGGTTACATTCTGAAAAAAGAACTGGGCGATTTGAAAAAACTTCACGACCCTCAATTCGCCAAAGAAGTTGAAGCGGCACAGAAAAAAGCGTTAGCGTACACAACCGAAGTGTATAAACATGTTGAATCGCTTGATTCCGGTGCGCGTGGTTCTACGTTGGCTTTTGTGCAACGGGAAATCGGCGATGTCCTTCTTGCTTGGGAAAATGAAGCGGTTCTCGCACTCAGGGAATTTGGTGCGGACAAGTTCGATATTGTTGTTCCCTCAATTAGTATTCTGGCAGAACCGCCGGTTGCCATTGTTGACAAAGTTGTTGACAAACGCGGAACTCGTAAAATTGCCGAAGCGTATCTGAATTTCCTGTACAGTAAAGAAGGACAAGAAATTGTTGCGAAACATTTTTATCGACCGCGTAATAAAGAAATCTTGGAAAAATATTCGAAAAATTTTACCAAAGTTGAATTGTTCACGATTGACGAAGTATTTGGCGGCTGGCAAAAAGCTCAAAAAGAACACTTCGAAGACGGCGGAATTTACGACCAATTTTCAACAAAATAGGAAACGATTATTTGTTGTCAATGAAAGTCCGGTAACGGTTTTTTTTATCACATTGCCGGACGTTCATTTTTACTTTTTGTTTTCAGCACAGCTGATACCGTAACACCAACGTCAAACAGAAAAGTTTACTGTAATGAAAAAACACAGTGTTTTACCGGGATTTGGTCTGACATTTGGTATTACGTTGGCGTATCTTAGTTTGATCGTATTGTTGCCGCTTTCGTTGGTTGTCTTGAACACAACCTCCATGAGTTTTGCGGATTTCCTGAAAGCGGTCGGATCGAAACAAGTTATTGCGTCTTACAAATTGACATTTGGGGCTTCGTTCTTGGCGGCATTGGTGAATGCGGTATTTGGATTTATTGTTGCGTGGACATTGATTCGTTACAAATTCCCTGGTAAACGTTTAGTGGATGCGATTGTGGACATGCCGTTTGCGATGCCGACGGCTGTTTCGGGAATTGCGTTGACGGCAATTTGTGCGAAAAACGGTTGGGTGGGAAGTGTGTTGGTTCCGTTTGGAATTAAGATTGCTTATACACAACTTGGGGTATTGGTTGCTTTGATTTTTATTGGTCTTCCTTTTGTTGTACGGACATTGCAGCCGACTCTTGAAGACCTTGATAAAGAAGTTGAAGAAGCTGCTGCTTCGCTCGGCGCAACAAAATTCCAGACTTTTTGTTATGTCATTATACCATCGGTACTTCCGGCGTTGATGACCGGTTTTACACTGGCATTCGCAAGAGCACTGGGAGAATATGGTTCGGTTGTCTTTATTTCCGGCAACCTGCCCATGAAAACAGAAATTACGCCTTTATTAATTGTAGCAAAATTAGAACAATATGATTATGCCGGAGCGACTGCGATTTCGTTGGTGATGCTTGTTGCTTCGTTTATTCTCATGTTCATTATTAATTTGTTCCAATGGTACGCTCGGCGAATGGGAACATAAAACACCTTAAAAAGTAATATATCAGTGAAAATTTTTTTGAATTGGTTTACTGTTGAAAACTAACAGGTAGGCGACCTTTCGCCGAAGGGTTTTAAACAATAAACCCACGGTCGCAACGGTTGGGCTTAGTATAGTGTTGTACGCAGTGAGTCCTTAATTTCCGTCCGTTAACAGGGACAAGTCGGCTATCGCCGTATTGTTTAAAACGTTTCGGCGAAACGTTGACTACCTTTTGAGTTCCTCTGGGGTGAAAATCGAAAAATAAAAATTCCACTGATATATTACCTTAAAAATAAAACAGTTTATTGTTATTTTCCTATTATTTTTAATTTTTTAATCCGATAACGAATCATGAAGAATGTTTCGATAAATTGGACAGACCGGATAATTCCGGCGATATTTATTATCATTAGTTTATTATTCCTAACGTTGTTTCTTGTGTTGCCGTTAGCGGCGATTTTTGTGGAAGCGTTTCGAAAAGGGATTGAGGGTTATTGCGACAGTTTTCGTGATCCTTATGCTTGGGCGTCTATCCGGTTAACACTTGTTACGGCGGCAATTGCGGTTCCTATCAATGTTGTATTTGGAGTTGTGGCGGCGTGGTGTATTGCCAAGTTTGAGTTCAGGGGTAAAAACGTATTGATAACACTGATTGATTTACCTTTTGCGGTGTCGCCGGTTATTGCCGGTTTGATTTTTGTTCTTGCATTCGGCAGACAAACAACATTGGGCGGTTGGCTGATTGATCATGATATTAAGATTATTTTTGCAGTTCCGGGAATTGTGTTGGCAACTATTTTTGTTACATTTCCGTTTGTGGCACGGGAATTGATTCCGTTGATGCAGGAACAGGGAACTTCGGAAGAGGAAGCGGCGGTATCACTTGGGGCGAATGGTTGGGATGTTTTTTGGAAGATCACATTACCGAACATTAAATGGGGATTGCTTTACGGTATTATTCTTTGCAATGCTCGTGCGATGGGAGAATTTGGGGCGGTGAGTGTTGTTTCGGGGCATATTCGCGGGGAAACAAATACGATGCCGCTTTATATTGAAACACTTCATGCCGGTTATGAATCTGTTGCGGCGTTTTCTGTTGCGACATTGCTCGCTGCACTAGCACTTGTAACACTAATCGCCAAAACAATTGTTGAATGGAAAGTGAAACGCGAAAGAATGACGGATGATTCGTAATACAAACATAAACATAAATTGAAACAACAAACATAAATACATAAACACAAAATTAATCGCACAATATTTATCCATTCCCTTATTAAACGGCGCATTGTTTGTGACGAATCGCTAAAATGAGTATTGAAGTTAAAAATATAACAAAACGGTTTGGCAAGTTTACGGCGTTGAGCAATGTGAACTTAAAAATTCCTGATGGTGAATTGGTTGCCTTGCTTGGTCCTTCCGGTTCCGGCAAGACGACATTGTTACGGATTATTGCCGGTCTTGAGGAGTTTGAACCAAATCAGAACGCTGATATTTTGTTTCAAGACAAAAGTGTTGTCGGCAACAGGATTGCGGAACGGAAAGTGGGATTTGTGTTTCAACATTATGCATTATTCCGTCATTTGAAGGTTTTTGACAACATTGCATTTGGTCTTCGTGTTCGGCGGGGGAACGACCGGCTTTCCAGAACGGAAATTCGGAATCGGGTTTTGGAGTTGATTCATTTGATTCAGTTGGATGGTTTGGAAAACCGTTATCCGGATCAACTTTCCGGTGGTCAACGCCAACGAGTTGCGTTGGCGCGGGCGTTGGCGATTGAGCCCAAATTTTTGTTACTGGACGAGCCGTTTGGTGCGTTGGATGCCAGAGTCCGGCAAAATCTTCGGCGTTGGCTGCGGCGTTTGCATGACGAAATTAAATTGACAAGTGTTTTCGTAACTCACGATCAGGAGGAAGCATTAGAACTGGCAGATCGTGTGATTGTGATGAATCAGGGACGAATCGAACAAGATGGAACTCCGGCGGAAGTTTTTCATCATCCGAAAAATGCGTTTGTCATGGATTTTTTGGGAAGTGTTAATTTATTTCATGGGCGAGTTGTTTCGGGTCAGGTCGTGTTTGATTCGCACTTGGACGGCAAACAAACACAATTTTTTGTACGCCCTCACGAAATTGAACTTTTACCCAATAATCCTGATGGAGCGGGTTTTCCTGCAACAGTACGCCGTGTTCAGTTAGCCGGTTCGATTGCAAAAATCGAACTAACCGACCTGAAAAACAAGGAAATTTTCGTTGAAATGTCGCACGAAAAATACTTGTTGTATCAATTTGGGGTTACCGATACGGTATTTGTTGTTCCCAAAAAGACAGTTGTTTTTGAAGAAGATTACAGTATTTAAAGTCACGGTTATTTTTAGTCTGTAGATTACGCCGATGTTCGCAGATTATTTTTTCGAGAATTAACGGAACAGATAAATAATGAAACATAATAAAAAAGAACAGACTAAAAACACGGAGATTTTTATTCAATATCTATTTCAATAAACATCCATTTCAATAAACTTTTTAAAAACTGCGAACATCTGCGTAATTTGCGGACGATTTAAAAGAATTGAGGTCAAACGATGAGCGCAACATTTCAACCCAAAAAAGTAACACCGGAACAGGTGGAATTGATTCAACATTGGAATGAAAAACTTGAAAACAGTAGTCCTGAAACAATTCTTCGTTGGGCGGTTTCGACATTTGCGCCGAAGTTGACGATGGGGACAGCACTTGGCAGTAGTGGTTGTGTGATACTTTCGATTCTTGCGCGAATTGAAACGAAAATTCCGGTATTTAATCTTGACACGGGTTATCAGTTTCCGGAAACGCTGGAACTTTTGGAGCGTATTAGTGCGAAGTACGGTATTGAAATTATTCGGCGTTCAGCGGAACTTTCTGTTTTGGAATATGAGGCGGTTCATGATGGTCCTTTGTATCGGATTGATGCGGATCGTTGTTGTTACGACCGTAAGATTCGTGTTCTGGAATTGATTGCTCCTAATTATGACGCATGGATTTCCGGTCTTCGGCGTGACCAAAGCCCGACACGGGCGAAAACTCCGGTGGTAGGTTGGGATTCGCGATTTGGTCTTATCAAGATTGCGCCGCTTGCTTTGTGGACAAACAAAGACGTTTGGAACACAATTGTAACAGAATCTATTCCATACAATGTCCTTTATGATCGTGGTTACAAAAGTATTGGTTGTGCGCCGTGTACGCGTGCAACATTACCGGATGAAGACGAACGTGCTGGTCGTTGGTCGGGACAACTCAAAACAGAATGCGGTCTCCACCAAGTCAACGAATCATTGACCACCGCACAACTCTAGTGCTTTGCTAATCTTTAATTTTGGGATATTGTGTTTTCCGATGAGTATGTTTGGTCAAGGTTACCTTTCTGTCTGTCCCAGATTTTAAGATTAACAAAGCAGTAGGTTCACAATTTTTCGGCGAAACATCGCCGACCCCAAAACTCATTTACACCTAATTTTCCTAACAAAACAAACGATAGCAAAGAAAAACCGGTGCCGGAACGACATTGTATTGCCGTTGGCAACCGGTATTTTGTTCCGACCCTTTGTTGCCGACGCAGCACAGACCCAGATAGTCTGCATATCGTCAATAATGGTTTCCTGGAGAGAGGACTTGCCGAAAGAGTTTCCCGCTTCATTTCGGCAATCGGAACTTTTTAATCCATTGATTAAGTTGCGAGCAATCGTTTCAATCAATGTTGCAGAATAATAAAAATAACACGAATTTTAATCAAGAGGAATTTTTTAATTTTTCATCGGTTTTGTATCTTTTGTAATATATCAGTGGAATTTTTTTCTCCTACGTCCTGAAAGGACAACATAAACCAGTCCTACCCAACGGGTAGGGTCAAAGTGACCGCCAACAAGATCGTCCTGCAAGGACAGGATATTAGTTGATAGTTGAGAGTTGATAGTGTCGCAAGCGGAAGTATTACTGTGTTGGTACTACTCCGCTTGCGA
>JAITBS010000008.1 GCA_031283515.1 Planctomycetaceae bacterium | reverse complement strand
CGGCAACCAATATGTGATATCGAATACGGACATCGTGCTACGACAATGACTTTACTCGGCATGGTGTCGCTCAAACTTGGGCGAAGTATCGAGTGGAACGGCGAAAAACAAACAATTCCAAATGATCCGGAAGCGGTGAAACTTCTTTCACGCGAATATCGCCGCCCATGGAAATATCCACAGTAAACAACCAAAAAATTATTATGTACAATTGTTTAACGATGTTTAACGAAAATAATTCCATTTGGTAATCTATCAGTGGAATTATTATTTTTTATTCTTCACCCCGAATCAACTGTGTTTTTGTCAAATGGGGGGATTGGAATTTTTTTGTTTTTTATCATTTTTTTTGTCATGTTCAAGCCGAAACGTATTTTTTATTCGTCTTGGAATGAAGTTGTTTTTTAAGTTATATTTTTATTGAGTTTGTTCTCCCATTTTAGGTTGTTTTTTATTAGCGTATGAGCAATTTTCAGCATCTTATGAGACACCGCAACTAATGCGACATTGTGCGTTTTACATAAATTTTTTGTCAAATGATGATACGTTTGTTTAAAAGTAACCGTTCACGGAAATTTGATTGTTTTTATGTTTTATAACCTATTATATTATAAAGAGTTATAACGATGTTTGCAAAATCTAAAAAACACAAACATTCAATTTGATATTATTGTTTTGTTTATTACGTTGCTTTTTAATATTCGTTCAAATATAGAACAAGCATAAAGAATGATACAACATCATAAATATCAATATGTTATGATAATTTATTGAAATTTTATCTTGTTTGATAAAATCGTCACTGTCAAACAAAATCGTTAAAATATCCGTGAACGGTTACAATTTTTTTTTCCTGATGGAAATCACAAAAGGTAACTGTCTATTTTATTTTTTTGAGAATACGAACGATACGAAAATACAAAACAAACGAAAAAAGTTTGAACCAAAATGTTCGTTCGTCTGTTTTGTTCTTTTTTTGTTTGTTTCGTAATTCTCAAAAAAATAATCTCTAAAAATTTACGGACTAAATATCTGCGCAATCTGCTGACTAATAAAACGGGCAGTTACGAAAAGTCGGATTTTCTTAAATTTTTCGTGGTGAGTATATTCAATTACAGGTTCACAGGTTATACTACTGAATAATTCGAATGGTCAATGAATTGAACTTGTTAATTGTTTACATTCTCCGGCGGAATGGGAATGTTCTTTTTTTGAACTACCGAATACATTGAAAACACAGAAAAAAGAAAAGAATTTGTCTATAACGAATCCGAATTGGAATTTCATCATGCAAAGTAAAACATTATTGGAATTGGCGGAGATGGTCAATGGGGTTCTTGTTGGAGATGGCAGTATTGTTATTGAAGGCGTGGCTCCAATTCAAAATGCGGTTTCATCGGAATTAACATTTCTTGATCGTGCGGATCGTGTTTCCTTGCTTTACCGGAAATGCAAAGCGGGTGCAGTTCTTGTTCCGAGTAATGTAACTCCGGCAGGTTTTTCGTTGATTCAGGTTCCCGATGTTTTACGGGCGTTTGAACAAATTGCCGTTTTTTTTTCACCGCCGCGCGAAGAATCAATTCACGGAATTAGTGAGCGATCTTGTGTTCACCCGAATGTCCGACTCGGTAATAATGTTGCAATTGGTTCTTTTGCAGTGATCGAAGAAGATGTTGAACTTGGTGATGATGTGGTTGTCCACGCCGGTGTGCAAATTCGGGCAGGTTCCCAAATCGGTGAAAAAACAGTCATTTTCCCGAATGCGGTACTTTATCGGAATACTGTTGTTGGTCGTTGTTGTATTATTCATTCCGGTGCGGTTATTGGTGCGTTCGGGTTTGGGTACGATTCTTCGCAGGGATTTCACAAACTATCGCCTCAATTAGGGAATGTTGTTATTGGAAACGATGTGGAAATCGGTTCATGCAGTACGATTGACCGAGCAACTTATGGTTCAACAATTATCGGTGACGGAACAAAAATTGATAATCTTGTGATGATCGGGCACAACTGCAAACTCGGTAAGCATAACCTGATTTGTGCGCATACCGGAATTGCGGGTAGTACGACGACCGGTGATTATGTCGTGATGGCTGGGAGGGTTGGAGTGAAAGACCATGTTCATATTGGAGATCGGGCGGTGCTTGGGGCGATGGCGGGTATTTTATCGGATGTGGAACCGGATGTCCGCCTTGTTGGAATCCCAGCAACCCCCGAAAAAGAACAAATGAAAATTCAAATCGCCCTCCAACGTCTCCCAGAATTACGAAAAGAATTTAAAAATCTTGTCAACGAAGTCGAAAAAATCAAAAAAATAATCAATAACCATTAACCTGAACTATTCACCTGTGTACATAGGTAAACTCTTAAAAAAATTCTTAAAATTAAAATCAGTTTAAAATATGTGGTCTGACAAAACTGATTGGAGGGAGAATACTGAAAATGCCGACAAATAGGGTGAGTGTGTTTCTCTTCGGAAACCTCTGAAAATAAATTTTTTATCGCAAAAAAATAAGGAATTTTTAGGAATCAACCCGATTGTATTATTTTCATAATACTTTTTATATCAATGGGTTAGCAAAATAATATTTGTATTCTTGGTTATTTTTTTATGGTGAATTTTCACTTTGAGAAGTTTCCTGTTGCCGATTTTGTTGATTGGGCAATAATTACCTATTCGTCGTATTTTAACATTCGTTTTCCATGTACGAAACTTTTTTCGGTTTGAAACGCCGACCATTTTTGGCGGTTCCCGATACGGAATCGTATTTTTCCACAGAACTGATGGAAGAAGCACTCCTGTCTATCGAACGAACTGTTCGACGCGGAGAAGGTATCGCCTTACTTTTCGGTGCATCCGGTACAGGGAAAACATTGTTACTTCGGTTGCTTCGCGATTCGCTGGAAATAGATTACACCGTTGCAATGATTGCCAACGGGCATCTGGAAACCCCAAAATCGTTTTTTCAACAACTCCTTTATAATTTACAACTCCCCTTTTCCGGCAACGATGAAACCGAACTTCGATTTCGTTTGTTCGATTTTGCACGTCAAAATAAAACATGTATTATTCTGATTGACGAATCGCAATTCCTTAGTATGTCTGTTCTTGAGGAAATTCGGCTGCTGATGAACTGTGATGACGGAACAACACCGTTTTTTCGGGTTGTTCTTGCCGGCACTGTTGAATTTGAAGAAAAACTGACCAATCCTCATCTTGATGCCTTCAACCAGCGAGTCGTTTGTCGGGCGTATCTTGACACGCTTTCCCGTGAAGAAACCAGACAATATATTACTTGCCAAATAGATTTATCATGCAAACAATGTGATAATTTTTCGGCATCAGAGTTTGGTCTGATAGAGTGGATTGAACATTCGAGTGGGAGTGAAGGACGAAGAATTGATTCGCCGCATATCAGATGTTACGACCCCATTTTTACAGAAAATGCCCAATGGCAGATTTTTCAGTTGACGGATGGATTGCCCCGCTCCATCAATCAACTTTGTGATATGGTACTTCAAATTGCCGCCGAACGAAATTTACGGCAAATTGACGAAAATCTGGTTCACTACGCCTGGAAACGCCTTCAACAAATTACCGGATATTCAGAAGAAAAATCAACAGAACTTATTTCTGAAACAATTAGTCCGTCTTCTTTTGAAAACATTGATGAAATTGTCGCACGAAAAAAAGCGACATTCCAACCCAAAACATTTGATTCTCCCATAGAATTTGGAACATTGGATGACACCGAACCAATGGAAACGGTTGAACAAGAAATAGTTGAAAAAGAAACAGCGGAAAATGAAGAAGTAACAATAATTCGGTTTCGTTCTCCTAATGAATATAAACCGCCGTATCCCGAAGATGACCATTGGGAAGAAGAATACTCTGAATCCGCAATATCCGAGTCTTATTTATCCCAATCGCCTCTGTCCGAATCCAATCTGTCTGAACCGGATTTATCCGAACAAGAGGCAATTGAAACAATAAATAAATTGTTGCCGATTGTTCCGAAAATAAATAATGTACAAGAATGTCATTGTTCGGAAGAGGTATTGGAAGTTGAAGAAAATCTGTTTGATTTTTATGGAGAACTGGATGACGAAATGCTCTTTTCTTCCGACAGTTTTCCGCGTTTGAGAGAATTACCGATTAGCGAGGAGTTGGATGACGCTATCGAAACAGTTGCAGAATCTGTTGCAGAAAAAAATGTTACCGAACATGCCGAAGTATTTCAAATGACAACAGAGGAATACACAGAGAAAAATGTTGCGGAAAATGTTGAGGTTTTTCTAACGATAACAGAAGAAAACGAGGAAAATATAGAGAAAAATGTTGCGGAAAATGTTGAGGTTTTTCAAACGATAACAGAAGAAAACGAGAAAAATATAGAGAAAAATGTTGCGGAAAATGTTGCGGAAAATAATGTTATTGAAAATATCGAAGTATTTCAAACGGCAGCCGGCAAAGAGATTGAAGAAAATATTATTAACCGTTTGCCCAAACGAATTTATCCATTCCGCAGGCAACGAGTTAAAAATAATTTCGTACGAAAATTTCGGCATCGGATTATTATTTCAACTATTTCAACACATAATATTGAAACACCAGAGCAATTTTGTTGTCAAATTTTTGCGCTGTCAATTTTTCTGACATTCCGCCGTTTTGATTCTGGAGATACATGGATTGGTAATCTTTCATTTTATCCTTCGTTTATTTCCGGACGTTTTTTAGTATTTTTCCGGCATAAGCCGATCAACAACAAATTGGTTATTGATGAACAAGTTACAGATAAACAGGTTATAGAGTATCCGATTACTGATGAAACAGTTACAGAAATAGACAACGCAATTATAGAAAACACAACCGAAGATACAAAACACACCGTTGAAGAGAACACGGTTATAGTTGAAACAATTACAGATGAAGTCATTGCAGTTGAAACTGTTGCAGTAGAAACTGTTGTAATTGAAACAGAAACGCTGGAATGTCATGATATTGTTATAACAGAATATGTTACAGTGGAATCTGTTGTTACGGAGGCAACTAATGATACGGTCAATAACGAGTCGGTATTTGATGAAGTTATCGTTGATTTAAACCGGAACAGTTGTTCAGAGGAATCCGAGATGGACTTGGAAACATTAGAAAAATACGGAGTCGAGATTCTGGAAGGACGCCCGCCTTTTGTCCGTAAGGAACCGAATTACGCGTATCAGACAACCGATTCGGCACCGGAAAAAATTACAAAAGTTGCCTATCCTGATCGTGCAACCGGTAATGTCATTCTGCTTAACTGGCTAAAATCGGAACAAAATTCCCAAAACGGTTTCGGAACACCTTACCGTGAATTTCTGACACGTGAAATGGCGGATAATCATAACGCTTACGATCATCATACTAATGATCAGGATCAGGAACAAACACATTCTTACAGCGAATTTGATGCATTACGGGTTGTTCGGGCAACATTGAATCAAGTTACGGATTTTACTCAACAATTTTTCGTTCCGCAAAATCAGAAAACAAGTCTCGATGAATTGTTTGATGAAGTTATTATAGTGGAAACTCAAACGGTTCAGTCGAAAGAACCGTCTGATTGTTCAGGTTCTTCGTATTCGCTATATTTGAACAATTATTCTTTTTCGTCACAACTTGAAGATGCGGTAAGACGAATCACCAAAGCGGCGGAAAAAATCGAACAGGCTGCGGAGCAAAGTGATAATGCCGGACAACAAATTAAACAGGCTGCCGGATTTGTTGAAGCGGAAATTAAAACGGTATTACCAACTTATGTGGAACATTTTCGGGAACTTGTGGAGTTTCAACAAACGATTTCCCGTGAGTTGAATACCATACTTCTTAAAAATCAAATCCCCAAAGAGCAAACGGAACATTCGAACCAGAATGAACGTTCTATCCGGTTGTTACCGTTTCCGGTTCGTGTGAATACCGGTTCGGTTAGTTCCGCACAATTTGGTTCGGAAACCGGAGAGACTTCTTCAACAGACACATCCTTATCAAATGAAAAGTCAATTGATTTTCATTCACTGTTTCAATAATTGTCCATTAAAAAGAGATGTAAAAATTATCTAATATAAATAAAACATTAATCAAGTGACTATCAGAGGTATTGTTATAACATGTCCATTGTTCCTCTTGCATTCAACCGAACAAGTGTTGCGCTTCAGACGAACCGTGCGTACAATAATTTGTCTGGGGTTCAGAATTTACTGTCACGTTATGAAGAACAACTCCTGACGGATCGTCAATATCGTTACGGAAGTGATTCGCCGTATAATGCATCGGCATCGCTTTCTGTTCAAACGTTGATTGAACGCAAGACGCAAAACGCAGCGAATATTCAATCAACTCAAACATTTTTATCGGCAACCGATTCAACACTTTCCTTGTTCAACGCTCTTACGGATGATGCGCGGGCAATGGCGTTGGAAGCGATCAACACAACAACCAGTACCACACAACGTACTGCGTTGGCTCAAACTGTTAAACAAACTATTCAACAGATTTTTGATTTCGGTAATTATTCGTTTGAAAATCGATACGTTTTTTCCGGTTCGACGACTTCTGTTTTACCTTTCCAATGGGGAACGGATTCTTACACTGTTCAATATAACGGAACGGAATCGAATATTTATTCGTGGAGTGACACTGATTTACTGTCACAGTCGAATGTTAACGGTGTTGAAGTATTCGGAGCGATTTCGGAACCGGTACGCGGAAAAACCGATCTCAATCCTACTATTTACGATACAACACTTTTGAGTAATCTCAACGGCGGAAAAGGAGTTGAAAAGGGTTCTATTCGTTTCAATTATAATCACAACGATCAGATGATAACTTTTGATCTTGATTTGAGCCGTTGTGTTACACTTGCCGATGTTAAGCGGACAATCGAAAACAATAAAAATCCTTATTTTCCTATCAAAGCGGATCTTACCTCAAACGGTTTATCGTTTTCATTGCCGCCGGAAACTGCCGGTTCGATTACTGTTACGGAGATTGGAAAAGGAACGGTTGCACGGCAACTCGGTATTCCGACAGGAACAAAATTAACGTCACAACAACCATTGACGGGACGTGATCTCAATCCTGCACTGACACAAACGACATCGCTTGATGATATTTTAGGTTCCCGTGCCAGTGTTACGTTGGTTTTTGCCGGAAACAATAACGATATTGTTCTTCGTGCCAATCATAACGGTAACAGTATTCTTGATCCGAAAACCGGCGAAGAACTTTTTCCGCTTAACGATGTCAATATTGCGTTTCGGGCGGATCCGCTCATTACGCCGGGAACAGAATGGGCGGAATATAACGCTGAAACAAAAACAGTGCTGGTAAATATTCATCCCGATAATACCATTTCGAACAATGTTATTCGCGCTATCAATGAGGCGGCGGAAGCAGGAACGATTCCGCCGTTTACTGCATCAGTAAATGGTACGGATCAACAACGTTCCGATCTGGCGGGAACAGGAACCATAACATTATTGCCGGGAATTACGGTTATCGAAGGCATCACCGCCGACGGAACAGGATTTGATTTTGATCCGTCGGGCATTCAACTTGTCAACGGTAATCAGACTTTTAATATTTCGTTTGAAAATTGTAAAACTGTTGGTGATGTTTTAGAAAAACTGAATGATCCTCAATACGGTCTTTATGTATCGATTAATGAAAATCGAAACGGAATTGATATCCGAAGCCGAATCAGCGGAACAGATTTTTGTATCGGTGAAAACGGCGGTACAACAGCAACACAATTGGGTATTCGAACCACCGATCTTGATTCACATTTGAGCGAATTTGATTTCGGACGCGGTGTAACAGATTATGACGGACCCGGTATTGCTGCAACAGCGCAACATAATAATGTTACGCCGAACAGCTCATTGATTCTGACGGCGCGAAATGAAGGAAAAGCGTGGAACGGTTACACGCTTAATTTTGTACCAACAACCGATCCGCAAGGCAAAGTAATTGTTTCGATGGACGAAACCGCAAAAACGATTAACATCGGTATCAACCCCGGTGTAACAACCGCATGTGAAGTAGTTGAAGCGTTCAATACACAGCCGGGACCGAAACAATATTTTAATCTGGAACTCAATACCGCCAATGGTACGAATACCGGAGAAGGTGTTGTTTATGACGGTTTTGAAACAACAAGCGGCGGAATAGACGGCGGAATTGATTTTACGATTACCAGAAATGACGGAACTGTTTTGGAGATTGATATTCACGGTGCCAAAACATTGGGTGAGGTGTTACAGATTATCAACGGTCATCCCGATAACCGTGACGGTTTATTGTCCGCTTCGTTGGCAAAATTCGGTAACGGAATTGAACTGACGGACAAGAGTTTCGGGGAAAATGTTACACGAGTTGACCGGACATTGCTTTCGACAACAGCAATCGAACTTGGGCTGGTTAATATGGGAGAAGAATATCGGACAAAAACAGAAACCGGTATTCAAGGCAATGTTACTATTTTTCCCGAAGTGTTGAACGGTTCGATTTTAGTTACGGCAAAAAGTGTCGGAACTTATGCGAATGATACAAAAATTGAACTGATTGAAGGAACTCCGCCCAATTTTGTGTACGATGCGGCATCGAAAACATTGCGTTTTTCGATTGAATCAGGAATAACTACGGCAAACGATTTGGTCAATCTATTTCAAAATCAGGCATCGGAAACGGTTCGGTCGATGTTTGATATTCAGAATGGAACCAATCCTGACGGACTTCCGAGTAACGGCAGCGGATTGGTTACGTTAAATTCCGTAACAATGACCGGCGGAACGGACAGTGTTTTGAAGGGAAATGATCCGAACCCATTGGAAACCGATTCACTTTTTAATGCATTGATTCGGTTGCAGGTTGCGATGGAAAAGAACGACACACGGGAAATAGAACGGGCAACACAACTTCTTGATTCGGCTGTTGAACGGCTTGATAGTTCTCGTACATTAATTGGAGTGATGCAGAATAGTCTTGATAACGTACAAATTCGTTTAGCCGACGAAAATATTCAATACGAAACAACTCTCAATTCAACACTTCGAATTGATTTTTCCGATGTTTCATTAAGTTATATGGCACAACAACTTTCCTATCAGGCATCAATGCAAGTTACCAGCGCAATGCTTCAAATGTCGTTACTAAATTATCTCTGATTTCCGAGTCAAATATTCAGTCAAATATTTAGAGATAAACGTTGCGTTTACCAATTTAATTCGCTTGCTTCTTCCCAGTGTTCGTAGAGGAGGGCAATTTTATCCTGTTCCTCTTTAATTTCATGATGGATTGCTTTGGTACGTTCACCATCTCTGGCAATTTCAGGACGTAATAAATCTTCATTCCATGCCATGATTTGTGTTTCGCGTGCGAAAATTTCTTCTTCGATTTCGTGAATTTTTCGGAACGGGAATTTGCGTACTTTTTTTTCTTTTTTTGTTTTCGTAGCGTTCAACGAATCTGTATTCCCTAACGGTACGGTTTCACCGGTTTTACCTTGTTGATTTTTCCAATGTTCCTCTTTTCGAAGCGGTTCTTTATGTTTTTTGTTGGAGAGTGGTTGGGCGGTTTTTTTATCTATTTTTTTCTGTTCAATTTCTTTTGATTGCGAGTTTGCCTTCCATAAATTTTGTTCTTTATTGTCACGGTTTGGGTTCTGTTTAATCACGGACACCATTGATTTGCCGACACCTCCAGCTGCTTTTCTGTCCGAAAATGCGTTCGTGAGGAATGGATCTGCCATTAACCCTTTTGAAACCATGTGCCGGAAAGTCGAATAATTACCTTCGAGTATTTTGAACCGTGCATCGGGCTGAATAATCAACAGGTGATCGGCAACACGGTCAACAAAATACCGGTCATGCGAAATAAACAACACCGTTCCTTCAAAATCACGAATTGCTTTTTCCAATGCCGCTCTTGCCCAAAGATCGAGATGATTGGTTGGTTCGTCAAGAATCAGAACATTGGCATCTTCTGCCGACAGTTTGGCAAGAGCTGCCCGACAACGTTGACCGCCGCTTAAACTCACAACTTTTTGTAACTGCTGATCGCCTGTCAATCCGAATGATCCCAACAAATTCCGCCGCGCCGGTTCTTCGAAAATTTTTTTATTAACGGGACGTATGGCGTCGAGCACTTGCAGTGAATCGTCCAGGACATGCAATTGTTGATCGAAATAACCGATATTAAGTCCTTGTCCGTAAACAGATTTACCGGAATCCGGAGTGATTTCGTTCAATAAACAGCGAAGCAAAGTTGTTTTACCGCAACCGTTTGGTCCCAAAATTGCCCAACGCTGCCCGCGTTCAATATCGAACGTTAAATCCTGAAACAGCGGTTTTCCTGAAGTAAAACTTTTAGAAAGCTTTTCGCAACGGAATACGATATCACCGGTTCGGCTGGGTTTAGAGAAGTGCATGGGCGGCGACTCGATTTTTCGCGGCGAACTGGCGGGCGTTTCCATGAGCCGTTCTAATTTTTTCCGTCGATCTTCGGCTTGTGCGGCTTTCATTCCGTAATGGTTACGCCGAATAAAATCTTTTGCTTTTTCAACCTCTTCGATATATTTTTCGTACGTTCGTGTTTGTACAGTGAGCCGTTCTTCTTTAAGAGCGGAGTATTTTGAAAAATTACCCGGATAATCATCAATTGTTCCGTGAAACAGTTCCAATGTCCGGTTGGTAACACGGTCAAGAAAATATCGATCATGTGAAACAAGAATTACCGATGCAGAGGTATCATGCAAAAAATTTTCGAGCCATTCGGTTGCCAGTAAATCAAGGTGATTGGAGGGTTCATCGAGGAGCATGACATCGGGTTCTTCGAGCAACAGTTGTGCGAGATTCAACCGATTCATTTCCCCGCCGCTCAGTGTGGAGACCGGTTTGGCAAATTCGTCATCCGTAAAACCAACTCCGTGTAGAATTTTTTCGATACGATAATCAAAATGGTAAGCGTCATGATGTTGAAGTGATTCGTGAATCCGGTCATATCGGGCGGACAAACGAATTAATTCGGTTTCATCGGTGGTTTGTGCTAATTGATCGGCGAGATATTCCGCTTCGTGTTGCATTTCAATGAGCGGAGCCAATGCCAGTTTTGCTTCTTCAAGAACGGTTCGGTTGGAAGCGGTTTCGTGGCGTTGTTCCAGATAACCGATACTGGTTCCTGAGGCTTTATCAATTGTTCCTTTTTCGGATTCTTCACGTCCCGCCAAAATATTGAGCAAGGTTGTTTTACCGCAACCGTTCGGTCCGACCAAACCAACCTTGTCCCCTACTCGAAGTTGAAACGAGACATCCACCAATACCGGATCTGCCGAAAAATATTTACGTAAATGTTCTACTGTTAAAATGACTTCCATAAAAAATAATTATAACCTATTTCACAATGTGTTCCAGTAGGGCTCAATGTATGAATTGTTGTAATGATTCAGCGGAATTTTTGTAAAAACACCAAACACCAATTTACATTACATAAGATCGTACTACTGATAGGCAACTTTGAATCGGGTTGAAGTTGCCTTACATCTTGGTTTCTGATTTTCAATTGTAAACAGGTTACAAGAATTTATTGTATCAATATATGAATCGTTACCATATTTTTATTTGATTCTCATTTTCTTTTATTTGTTCAAAAGGACCTGGAGTTGGGTGTTCGGATCGTTTGATGTTGAGGTAATCTTTTTCAAAAACAATCGGTGTTCCGTCGGGTTGTTCGTAGGCGGCTTTGGGAAATTTGGCTTTGCCCAAATGTTCCGTCGTGATCACTTTAGTCTGTAATCCGTTTAATCCTTGAACCGAAAACGATACATAAACTTCGTTATCTTTCTCTTCCAACTTGAATTTCGGATCAAAATCTTTTTGTGAAACAAAATGTTCTTCCTTGTCAAATGGAGCAGCACGATCATAATAAGCGTTACCGTCCGCGAAATTCGGATATCCGGTTTTGTTATATCCGGCAAGTCCATAAACTTGTTTTTCATTCGGATTGACTGGTAAAAAGAGATTATTGTAGAAACGGTTATCGCCGTTCAGAATAATCGACAGACCGGCAATATCTGTTTGATGAGGAAAATGATACGGTGTATAACGTCCCCTTTCCGGCGCAACACGAATTATTCCCGTGAAAAGATTGTGTACGTAAGCACCGCCTTGCGACATGTCAAATATGTTTACAAGCGAACCCAAAATATTGTTGTCCACAAGATAGGGACCATGATCCACTTCAAAAAAAATGTCTTCCAAATCATTTTCGTAAACGATATTATGTGATATCCGTGTTCCCTGTGCCATCCAGTCGAGCCATATCCCGCGGCCGGTACGGCAAATACGGTTGTTACGAATTTGTGTATCAATTGCGGCGTGAAACTTGATACCGGCAATTTCTGCTCCGTTGAATTGGCGTTTTTCCCAAATGTTGTGAATATTATTATTCTCAATAATACTAAAAGCCGCTCCCATACTGCCGCAAATGCCTGTTTGTTCACAGGAAAATATTTCGTTGTTACGGACGATGTGTGAGCCGATATTTTCCTTATTCCAGCCGTTACGCAATGTCCGGAAAGTTACTTCGATATAATGTAACGAACCGTCAATACTCCGGTCATTCAGCCAAACGTTATGACCTGTTCCGCGTTCTTTGCCGAGCGTAATACCGGAACATTTAGCGTTACTGATAACATTGTTTTCGATAATCCATCCTTTGTTCCAATGCGTAGCAATCATTCCGATTTGCTCGGCGGTTGGTGCTGCCCATTGCGATGCTGCCTCGCTGATATGGAAACCTTGAATTGTCAGATAATTGATTCCTGGCTTGTCGGGATAAAAACAAGTACGCCGAACACTAATTTCCGCTAATTCTTTGTTCGGATCGTACTGATGAAAATTTGCCCAGATTGTCGTATTTTCCGAATTACTTTCGCAATACCATGTAAATGTTGAACCTTCGGGGTCTTTAGTGTTGGGATGAATTTCTGGTTTACGTACTTTGTCAAGTGATTCTTTTTCGTAGAGTGATTTATTGTTCAGAAACACTTCGCCGGTATGATGAATTCTTCCGCGTCCGTCGAACCAATCGCCGTAGATAGGATCGGCGTAAGGGTTATAGTTACCGAAAAAGCTGTTGGGCAATGTTACTTTCCAAACGCCGTCAGATTCTTTTGTCCACGTGTTAATTACTTCGGAGCCTTTGATTTCAACATGTTCTCCTTGAGCGGCGCGATAAACAATTCGCGAGTTATCGCTGTTACCTCCGCGCGGCGGGTTGATCCATTCGCGGTACGTTCCCGCATGAACAGTAATCACATCACCGGCATAAGCTGCTTGTGCTGCTCGATTAATTGTTAGAAACGGCGATGTTTCCGTTCCTGAATTTGCGTCGTTCCCTTTTACCGAAACATGATATTCCGCAGCATAGACCATACTACTGCTAATCAGTAGTAACAATAAAAAAGATATTTTTCTCATTTGATTTAAAATTGTTAAAGGTTAAGTAAACATTTACTCCAAGCGAAACAACAAACTAGGATAAATAAATTAAGATACACAAAAAGTAAAAAAATTCAAGATAGGCGATATTTCACCGAAACAACATGTCAATGTACTTTTTCAATACAATATTTTGGTGAAATATTACCTACATTTTGCCGTAACCGTTCACGCACAAATTTAATTATTGGGAATATTTGATTTTGAAGTTTATTTTTTGAGAATACGAAACAATCAAAACAACAGAACAAACAAAAATCCGTATTTTTTTTAAGGACAAGATTTTTAGGAAACGCGGTTTTTAGAAGTTCCCACTGATATATTACGAATTTTTAGAGATGCCCTTTAGTTAATCATTTTCGTTGTTGCGGAGAGTGTTGCAATGGAACTATTGACAAAGTTAATAATCCGCTTGCGGTATATCCTTTTTATGCTATACTTTGGGCTTTCCATTCGGCGGTTGGGCTGGTTTGGTATTGACTTTAGAAATGATCGATACGATTTAGAACAATCTATCGGTTTATCCGTTTTCCCAAACTCTCTTGCAATTCAATAGAGATGAAAGACGACAATCTTTTTGCCGAAACATCAATGAGTTTCGGGGAACATCTGGAAGAACTTCGTAAATGTTTTTTCAATTCGCTTTATTGGATTGTTGCCGGAACGATAGTGGGATTTTGTGTTGGCAATTCTATTGTTGATTATATTCAGGTTCCGGTGAAGCGGTCGCTCGAAAAATACCACTTGCAACAGTCCAATACCTGGCTCGAATCCGAAATACAAAAACTCGAATTTGAAGGTTATTCGCCGGAAATCATTTCTGTTGTGGATAAATATAAAATTATTCCAACAGAAACGTATATTTTTCCGGGTGAATTTGAGCGGTTCCGGCAACGTCAAACCTTACAACATTCAGGAACTTCAAATCCTGTTTACGATCTGAACGAAGTCGATAATCTAAACACACAAAAAAAAATATTAAAACGTAAACAAGAAGAAATTCTCGGTACTGTTTACGATTCCGTTCACCTGGACGAACAACCCATCCGAATGCTCTTCTTCACAAAAATTACCAATGATCCCAAGACCCGAACAAAATCACTGGGTGTTTACGAAGCATTTAGTATGTATTTGAAGGCGTCGCTTGTTTTTGGTTTGGTCATTTCGTCCCCTTTTGTTGCGTGGAATCTTTGGTCATTTATTGCTGCCGGACTTTATCCTCATGAAAAAAAATATATTTATTATTTTATTCCGGTCAGTGTGATTCTTTTTATTGGCGGGGCGTTGTTTGCGTTTTTCTTTGTGTTTCAATTTGTGCTTGATTTTCTTTTCAGTTTCAATGCCAAAATGAATATTGATCCTGATCCGCGTATTAGTGAATGGGTTGGATTTGCGTTGATGTTACCGATTGGTTTTGGGATAAGTTTTCAATTGCCGTTGGTCATGTTTGTGCTGGAGCGGGTGGGAATTTTTACCTTTAAACAATACCTTTCCAGTTGGCGAATTTCGATTCTGGCAATTTTTGTTCTGGCTTTGCTTTTAACTCCCGGTGATCCGGGCAGTATGCTTCTTATGGCAGTTCCGCTTACGGTGTTATATTTTGGCGGGGTTTTCTTTTGTTGGCTGATTCCGCGAAAGAAGGGACTTTTTGATTTAGACGACGAAGAGTCCGCCTGATTGACTCCAACTCCAATACGGCATATCGGTGGAACTAGAAATATCGTAGAAGATACCTTGAGTGAAATAGACTTGTTGAGTGTTTTTTCCTGACAACCGATCCGAACGATAAACCATAAATAACCTCAAAAACAAATTTTGCCGGAAAAAAGAAAAAACTCCAATTGATATTTTTTTTTAATTTAATATAAACTTTAACGCTATTAAATTGCTCACTTTTTTGATACGTTTTTTTTGGATTTAATATTTTGGAGGTTCACGAATGTTGCGATATATTGTGATGATATTTTCCGTATTTCTTTTGGTCAATTCTTGTTTTGGTGAACCGGCAACAATGGTGTTGACTGGAGATTGGACGGTTGAAGTTTTATTTCACGGGCAAACGGTAACTCTAAATATCGATCCTGCGGATCAGTTTGAAGTTAAAGCGGAAAAATATGACCGATTACCATTGTACAACGAACAACGGACTTGGAATAGCGAATTGGTTCTTACTCAAACCAAAGGAACCGATGCTTTTCCAACATCGTTTGCACTAATTCCCGATTCTGTTGTTGTTCGGGACGGTTCAGGTGCGGATGCAAAAACGTTTGAACAGGGAAGTGATTACAATATTTTTACGCGATGGGGTGCAATTGGGCGGACTTCAGAAAGCAAAATCAGTGAACATCAACCGGTTTGGATTAATTACCGTTATGGGAAAATGCGGATCGATTCTGTTGTTTTGACGAAAAACGGTAAAATAGAATTACGGAAAGGAACTCCGCATATCATGATGCCGGAACCACCCACAATTGCCGATGGAGAACAGCGGCTCGGTAACATTTATATTAAAGCCAATACGGAACGTCTTGATAGTAACGCCCTTTTTCCGATTCTCGAAATAAAATTTCCCGAACCGGAAAAAAGACAAGGAAACAGTGTTGCGGAAAAATTACTTCCGAAAACGATGGCAAAAATCCATTCCGGTGAAACGCTCTCTATTCTTGCGTGGGGAGACAGTGTAACTGACGCCAGTTATTTGAAAACACCAAACACGGAACGTTGGCAAGAACAATTTGTCAAACGATTACGTGAACGTTTTCCCAATGCCAAAATTGAATTGATTACAGAAGCGTGGGGTGGACGTAGTTCGGGTTCTTATCTTACCGAACCGGCAGGAAGTCAATATAATTTCAAAGAAAAAATTCTTGATCTTAAACCGGATTTGGTTATTATGGAATTTGTCAATGATGCAGGTTTGAGCGGCAATGCTTTGGTTCAACAATATTCCATTCTTCTTGAGGCGTTTCGCAACATTGGAGCCGAATGGATTATTTTAACTCCGCATTATGTCCGAACCGATTGGATGGGACTTGATCGGGAACGTGATATTGACGATGATCCACGACAATATGTCAAAGATGTTCGTCGTTTTGCGGCGGATAACCGGATTGTGGTTGCTGATGCTGCTGCCCGATATGGACGGCTTTGGCGTCAAGGAATTCCCTATTCCACATTGATGAGCAACAATATCAATCATCCAAATAAAATCGGGCTAAAAATATTCGCCGACGCTTTAATGGAATTGTTTCCCTAATAACCGGAAGTATTCCCATTCCGTGTTGATTTTTGATATTTTATCAATCTTTGTAATCTATCAGTGGAATTTTTGTTTCTCCTCCGTCCTGAAAGGACAACATAAGCCAGCCCTACCCAACGGGTAGGGGCAAAGTGACCGCCAACAAGATCGCAGGATAGAGTTGAGAGTGGAGAGTTGAGAGTGTCGCAAGCGGATTACTGTCAAAACGTTTTAGTCAATATCAATACTCTGCATCTGAACGGATACACTTTATTTTTACATTTATTTTATTTATTCTCTATAGAATGCGTATTTTTCTTTATATTAAAATAATTAACATTTTAACTATTTTTAAGTGATTTTATTTACTTTATTGCAAAAAATCAGATTTTTTAAAAAGATCGCTACAAATCGAC
>JAITBS010000007.1 GCA_031283515.1 Planctomycetaceae bacterium | reverse complement strand
CTGACTTGGATTGCCGGCAATCTGACTTGGATTGCTAGCAATCTGACTTGGATTGCTAGCAATCTGACTTGGATTGCTAGCAATCTGACTTGGATTGCCGGCAATCTGACTTGGATTGCCGGCAATCTGACTTGGATTGCTAGCAATCTGACTCCAAAGGTTGCCTACTTACTGAATAGTTACGATAGAACTCTGCAAACAGAAAAAATAATTGACCTAACTTGTTAAATACCAAAGTAATAGGTTTTTAAGTTCTGATATTTTTTTGCATCAACAATGAGGTAACCTTTTGTCAGATAAAGAATTACAAAATAATATCAAGAAAATTGTCTTTATTGATATTCTATAATCTCTGATATTGACAAGAGTTAGTTCTGAAAACCAACAAATTGACACTCTGGTTTTGATAACCAATATTACTGTCAAATCAGGTAAAATCCCTATATCTAGTGGTTTGTAATTGTGTGCCCCCCCAAAATAGCCGGTTTAGTTGCCAAGCCTCATTTCTTCGTTAAACTTTAACATACTTGCATTCCAAAGTTCGGTAGTGACGTACCGGCTAAGTTCCAGTTTTAAGGTTCGTTTCGATTTCTGATAAACATTTTTTCTCAGAAGAGGACAGTAAATAAAGAAATCATTGGACAATTTTTTTCCATAAAATAACGGAGGTGCCTTCAAAAAAGACTATCGGTTTTTCAATAAAAAAGAATTTCACTCATTTTATAAGAACCTTGTTATCAAATCATTACCGTCAATCATAACGTAATTTAGTTTAGTAAAAACAGTTGTGAGTGTGATAATGACGTGATTAATATTTAATTTACTTCATTAGTGGAGTGGTTGTTTTTGGGTTCTGAATATTAGAGTTGATTACCGCCGCAGAGGTTCATCTAAGGATGTACTCCGGTTAAAGGTGTATTCTTTTTTTAATTTAATTAGCCGACTCTTTTTAAGTTGCCAAGCATTGTTTATGGTTTGATGTTGACCGCGAAACGTTCCTACTACGTAGGAGGATTTGAGAATGACAAGGAAGCCTCAGATCGGAATCAATTCGGATTACCGTGCAGCTCAACGAGGAGTACCGGCTTTAAGTGTTGTGTTTTCCGGTTATTACGATTCCCTTCTTCAGGCGGGTGCTTTGCCTGTTGTAATTCCCCCCTTCCCTGAAAATAAAGACCTTGACGCAAACCTAGAGCAGGTTATTTCCATGCTGGACGGTATGGTCATGATTGGAGGGGCAGACCTCGACCCACGACGTGATGGATTTATGCTCCATTCGTCAGTGAAATTACTAGATGAACGCCGTGAGACATTTGATCGCTTTCTAATTGAAAAGATTGCCGAACACCGAGTACCGCTTCTTGCCATTGGGACAGGGATGCAACTCCTCAATGTCTCACAGGGAGGAACTTTGTTCCTTCATATACCGGAAGATTTGCCTCGAGCTCTTCCGCACCGTGATGCGATGGATCCTAACCATCGTCATGCACTGGTGATAGAAAAGGACTCGCTTATGGAGCGGGTTTATGGCGAAAACGATATTCGCGTCAACAGCCTACACCACATGGCGGTTGACGATGTTGCGCCGGGTTTTCTCGTTACGGGTCGATGCCCGGACGGGGTTGTTGAAGTTATTGAGTCACTACACCATGATTGGTTTGCTGTCGGGACACAATTTCATCCGGAAAGTCCTTCAGCAACCGCTTTGGACGGACGTATCTTCAAAGAATTTGTACAAGAACTGATTGTACGGAAACGATCAATGGGGATTCATCTCCTGGAAGTGGAAGAGCCGGCGTTTGTTTGAACTTTCGACAGTAAAAACGGCGCAGCCTTCTTCGTAGCCAGAACGGTCACCGGTTAATCCGGTGACCGTCGTTTTCATTTTTTGGGAACCCAATCTGCAATACGCAAACAGGAAAGAATTCCATCATCAGCACCGACAACAAGTTTTCCCCGAATTATTGCCGGTGATGCAAGTAATTTGCCTGACATTGGCACCGCAGCTAACTTGTTACCGTTTTTCAAATCAAGAACGGAAAGCGATGAATCTGTGGACGCAACATAAACCCGATTACCAAGAATCACAGGACCTGCTTCTAAACGTCCTTTTGTTTTGAATGTCCAATGTTCTTTTCCGGTTTGGGCGTCCACTGCGTGAACTGTTTTGTCGAAACCGCCAAAAACAACAACGCCATCCTGACATGCTGCCGGAGCACGAAACGTTTGTTTTGAAGCAAACCGCCAAATAATTTCTGCTTTTTTCCAATTAATACAAAGAAATTCATTTCCTTCTGTTCCGAAAAAAACCAGATCGCCAAGAACTGCCGGAGTAGAACCAGTTGGAGCATCTAAGGCGACTTTGTTCAACACCGTTCCTCGATCAAGATCGACAACATGAAATTGGCTATCGCAACCTGCCACAAAACAACACCGTTCTGTAATTGCCGGAAAACAACGAATTTGATTTTCAGTTTTGTATTCCCAAATGGATTTACCGGTTGCGGCGTCTAAGGCGTACAAAGAACCGTCTTGTGAACTGATTAAAACGCGGTTTGTTTTTAAATCGATATTTGGGCTGTTATCAATAGTTCCTCCGGTTTTGAATTTCCAGAGTTCCTTACCGGTTTGGGCATTGAGGGCGTACAAAATACCATCCGTATCACCGAAAAAAATCCGGTTATTCGAATACGCTGCCGGAGACAAAACACCGAGTTCTAAGGGATATTTCCAACGGAGTTGTCCGTTTTTCAAATCAAACGCCAACATCCCATCATCACTACTGCCAATATAAACGGTATCGCCAAACTCCGGATTTTCGGCAATCACCGCTGTTGCCTGAAACCAGCCTTTTTCAAGACGATACTCCCATAAAATCTCTGGAGTTTCCAAAAATGCAACAGTTTCCTTCACACAACCACTCGCTCCGGCATCACCACGAAAAAGTGTCCAGTCCGCATAAAGAACTGATAACGGGAAAAATAGAACATAAAGAATAAAAACAAATTTTTTTTTCATAATAATGATTTTCTTCTGTTTAAGAATGGTTTACAAACTTTTGATTTCGGTAATATTTCAGTGGAATTATTATTTTTGACTCTTCACCCTGAAGAGGTGGTATTTTCATAACCGTAGGTCAAACGAGTAGTTGATAGTGGAGAGTTGATAGTTGATAGTTGATAGTTCGCACGCGGAGTAATACCATTTCGGCAGTAATTCCGCTTGCGGCACTATCAACTATCCACTCTCAACTATCAACTTGCCACTGCCCCTGTCGGGGTGAAAATCGAAAAACAAAAATGCCACTGATATATTACAATAAACGAAATTTTTGATTCATACTGATTCAAACTCTTTTCGTTTGTATTGTGTTTTTTTATCGTTCGTATTCTCAAAAAAATAAAATCGATAGTTGCGATTAACGTCCGCCCTTGAAGAAATTTTTAAGCAAATTC
>JAITBS010000485.1 GCA_031283515.1 Planctomycetaceae bacterium | reverse complement strand
GGTCAGGACGAAACAAATTGTTACCGGCTTTACCGTATGGACGGAGAATCGTTACTACAATTATCAAAACCGGTCTCCCTACGTAAAGCGCGTACAGGATTTGTTTATCGTGATCGGCTTGCCGTTGGTGAACTTCAGGATGTGGTACACATTCACGATAACAACGGTGATCACAAGATTGAAATTCCCTGAATAGAATTACGCGTAGGCAACTCATTTCCGAACGGCAACATCGATTTTCACGATTTTGCTCCTAAAATTAGGGATTCCAAATTCAAAAAAACTGTCCGTTCGATTTTTTGATGGAGTATCGAAATACCCTTAATCTTATTGTGTTGCCGTCCGGAAATTAGTTGCCTACCTGTGTTTACTTCCTTGTTTACTCTTCTGTTTACTTCACTGTTTACAACCCTGTTTTTTAAACGGTTTGTCCGGTATTGACGGAAGTTGTGTTATTGAGGGGGTGTTCAATATCGATAGTTGAAGGAGTTTGTTCTTGTTGCTGAGAATTTTTGGCGTTTCTGCGTTTTCTGTAATACTCAACAAGTTTCCGAGTCCACAGAGCAACCCCCGTAATAGGGAAGGTCATTGCGAACACGCAAGCAACAAAGAACACGATCTTTGAGGAAATACCAGTGATTTCCCCAAAATGCAATGCCCGAATTGTAGAGGCGATTTGTGTACCGATGGGTTTGTCGGTAAGGCGTTCCACTTCGACGGTTTTCCCGTAATGCTCAATCGGAATGACCGTACCACGAAAACGATCCCATAACGTTTTGTCCTTGACGGATAAGGCGAAAAAACCGGTTTTTCCTTTTTGGATGGTCATGGGTGATTCTCTGTCGTTTGGAATGGCAAGCGTAATTTCACCGGAACTCGGAATCAATTTGTTAAGGTGTTCAATCATTTCTTCAAGCGGAAGCGGTTTTGTGTTTTCATCAACGGGAGCGATTTTTTCGGAACGTTGAACGCGTTGCCTGTTGAGAACCTGCTCGCCAAGCACGTAACTAGCGGCACTCCGGTACCAACCGAATGACCAGCACAGTCCGGTCAACGCCAAGATCAGCAACGGAATCAAACAGTAAAACCCAACCGTGTTGTGAAGATCATGAATAAAACACCAGAACCCTTTTCGGAAACGAACTTTGAATCCGGGTTTCCACGCTCTCCATTTGAGAAAACTTTGCCACGTTCTTGGAAGCCAAAGGACAAGCCCGCTTAGCATGACCACAACAAAAATGAGGGTTGCCACGCCGACAATCAGACTTCCAAGCGAACTTCGGGGACCCAGTTGTTCAATTCGATACGAAATCCACAGGTTACGATGTAGTTGAGTCATTGACATGAAAAAGCGGTTGAGCGAGACGCCGTCGCCGGGTTTTGCAACGATGTCACCGGTGTAAGGGTTGACATACCAGCCTTGCCCGCGTCCGCCTGAACCTCCGCGTCCGCCGCCTTGACCTCCCCGATTTCCACCCGATACACCGCCGCGTTCTCCTCCGTTTTGACCTCCGCGATTCCCCGCAAATTCGCGACCACCGGCTCCTTCACGATTCCCGCCGAAACCGCTAAATCCGTTGCGTTCTCCTCCTTGTTGACCTTCTCCTTGCTGACCGCGTTGTCTTCCTTGCCAAGTGTTGCGTTCACCTCCTCCTTGTTGACCTCCTTGACCTCCACGTTCACCGCGATTTCCGAAACCGCTACGTTCACCGCGTTCACCTCCTCCTTGTCCGCCGCGGCTTCCGCGTTCACCGCCGCCGAAACCGCCGCGTTCCCCTTCGGGCATGGGACGTGAGAGCGAAACAAGCATGGTACGGTTCTTTTTTTCGGGAATGGTAAGAGAAGTAACTTTCATACCGGAGGTTTTTGATTCAACTCTGGTGATCAGTTCATCAATGGGCAAACGTTGCCCATCGGCGGGAACACTCACATAATATTTGCCCGGGTCGAGAAAACGGTTGATTTCTTCGCGGAACACAAGCATCGAACCGCTGAAACAAACCAAAAAAACAACAATTCCACAGAGAATCCCCAACCAAAGGTGAATCTCATAGAAAATACGACGAAAAAAATTAAAAGAAACCATGGTAGTTAATAGTTGATAGTGGATAGTGGATAGTTATTAGTTAATAGTTAATAGTGGAGAGTTAATAGTTAATAGTGGAGAGTTGATAGTGGATAGTAGCGCAAGCGGATTATTATCGTTATATTTTTACTCCGCTTGCGAACACTATTCACTATTCACTATTCACTCATAACTATTAACTAATTAATCAGTTCCCGAACTTCTTCACTCCAGGGACCGCTTTGAATTCTTGGGTTGACCCAAGCGGATTGCATTCGGATGTATTTGCCTTCATATTCATCAGCGAAAATGAGCGTGTAATGCAATTTGGTTGAGACAACCGTTTGCCATTGTGTTTCACCTTCGACAAGATATTTCAACACGAAACCGGCATATTTTCCGTCTTTGAGATATTCGGTAGGATGTCCGTGTTGCAAGGTCGAAACGTAAATGGTTACGTCATGATGTTGTCCTACAACCGCCGTCAACACCGGTGCTTCAGTCGGAATCGGAATTGGTTGATGGGCATGAGGATGTCTTGGGCGAAGTCCCATTGACTCAATCGCTTCATCAGGAATATTCGTATTTCCTTCAAGCGTATTGACATACGTCGAAAGAAACGATTTCAACGCCGAAAACGCCGCATCTTTGGTTTTGACCGAAGCACGGTTTCGCAATTCTTTATCGGCGTTGTTTTCATAGGCGGAAGTTGCATCGGAAAGTAATTCGTAAAATTGGTTTAAGAGTGTTGGATCTAATTGCCATTCGGCTGAGTTTTCCGAACAATCGCGGTAAATTGTTTTCGCCCAAGCAATAAATTCCCCGTCCGAACGGGGCATGTACCCACGTAAATGAGACATAATACAATTCTCCTTCTAAAAAAATGGTTGAAATGGCGTCATTTGGAGTTCTCCAATGGGTCAATGGAGTTCTCCAACCGGTTAATGGAGTTCTCCAATCAGTCAATGGAGTTCTCCAATCGGCTAATGGAGTTCTCCAATCGGTCAATGGAGTTCTCCAATCAGTCAAATGGAGTTCTCCAATTGGTCAATGGAGTTCTCCAATCGGTTAATGGAGTTCTCCAATTAGTCAATGGAGTTCTCCAATTGGTTAATGGAGTTCTCCAATCGGTTGAAGTAGTTCTCCAATTTGCGATATTGAAAGGTTTTTTTGCGGGTTTTCTAACATTTTGTGAGCATTCTGAAGTGGTTTTGTTTGTATTATCAGGTGAATAATCAAAAGGTAGGCGATCATTGATTAGGTAGGCGGCGTTTCGCCGAAACGCCGCAACGGTTGATCCGTTATTCTGACCGGTTTGGTATTTTCCATGTCGATCTGTCAACAGGATCAAACCCGCGAATACGCCGATGCGGGTGGGTATCCTTCGGCGAAACGCCGCCTACCTTTTTGATCGCGTCGCTATTATGGTAAAGACGCTGTTCGTCCGTCGTTGCAACTTGCGTAATCAACACGAATCTGATCTGCTATGGTGTCAGTAACAAACCGAATTGATCCATCACAAAGTCCTACATTTAAACCGCCCGGATGTTGACTTCCAAACGGACCATAAGAATGAGCACTATTACCTATTTTGGTAAAGTCCGCTTCCGTTAACGCCGAATCACCGTCGGTTTTAAGAGAATAGTCTGTGATAATATTGTTGGCATCACTGGTATCCGTACCATCTCCCGTGAGTGTCTTGTAAAGATTGAATTTCCATTTTCTACCTATTGTTTTTGTGGTATAGAGCATTTGTCCATTTGCATCGTTCGCAAGAGACCAACAATGATATCCTCTATACAAATCCCAAGCAATTTCACCAACAGCCAATGTATTGGAAGTTCCATCAGTAATTTCTGCGAATGTAACTCCCCGTTGTCGGCGTATGACACCGTTATCGGCAGCAAGCCCTTTACCTGCCTTCATTGATGTTGTGTCGAACTTGTACAAATATGGAAAAAGATTGGTATCTGTATCTGATTCCTGCCCGCCGGTTGCGCCGGATATTCCGAAATAATGTCCGGCTGCTAATCCTTTCGCAAGAGCCGCTGCATTCCCAACCGTTTGCTTCTTTTGTGAACAACTGGGGCAAGTATAGACAGGAACAGCGAATTTTTGCTCTTCCTCTGACCAACCACCGGCAGAGGAGATGTCTCGCAAACCCGTTTGTTCAATGAAATCAAGCAAAACAACACGAAAACTAACATCTCTGGCAATACAATCAGGTGGGAAAGTCTGTTGGACATCGTGGTAGTTGTGCAAACCGAGAACAATTTGTTTTTGATGGTTGGTGCACTGCATTCGCCTTGCGGCTTCACGAGCGGCTTGTACAGCGGGTAACAGAAGTGCGATTAAAACTCCAATAATCGCAATCACCACAAGAAGTTCTACAAGAGTAAAGGCGTTTCGACTACCTAGAGTACCCCCCCCCCCCTATTTTCACACGACTTTTTCCTGCGGAATTTCCCAACACAGCCAAGAATATTCCCAAGAAAACAACAACCAAAACGTCCCAAACTTCAAACAAATTTTTGATAAACATGATTTTTCCCTTTCTTAATGAGAAAAAGTTGAAATAAAATAATTTTCTGTTGCTCCATCGGAAATCGAATTTTTCAAACACCTGATTCACCAATCGGCAAGTACACCAACCGACATTTTCGGCACAACATCGTGGTGTCTAATCTGATTTTGTGAATTTTGTGTAAGCGGTTACAAAGTTTCCGCCGACAAACTCAATTTTGCGTAATTTCACCACATTTCAAAATTTCGTCAATAGGGGGGGAAATTTAGTGGAGAGTTGAAAGTGGATATTGGATAGTAATTAATCGCAACGTGTTGTATTATAACGAGTTAAGATTTTCAATTTTTTTTGGATCGGGGATAATTATTTTGTTCCTTATTCAGAAGTCGGTGATTTTTCGCAGAAAAATCGTGTCAGTGATAGCCGACTCAAAAATGAATAGACAGGAGATTACCCGACTTGCTCAAGAACGGGGCTATTGTGAATTAAAGGGACGGACACCCGACGCAACTATCTCCGCCGCAATGGAAACCGAAATGAAACGAAAAGGGAAGGATTCCCGTTTCACAAAAGT